>JAPPHW010000316.1 GCA_028820945.1 Defluviicoccus sp. | reverse complement strand
ACCACCGAATACAGGAGCGCCATCGGCATGCTCAGCTCCATGCCGACATGCTTCAGCCCCTTCACGAAGGTCACGGTAGCGGTCACGAACACTGCGGCGAAGATGTAGACGGGCACGTAGCGGCGCGCGTTCGCGGCCGGATCGTCCCTGTTGAAGATCAGCCACTGCACGCTCAGCACCAGGAGAAACGCGATTACGCCGGCGAGAACCGGGGTGACCACCCAGCTTGCGGCGATGGTCGTCACGTCCCACCAGTGGACAGCCTCAAAGCCGATCGCGACCACGGCAAAACCGATGATGGCTCCGACGATCGAATGCGTGGTCGATACCGGCCAGCCGAATCTGGACGCGACCGTCAACCAGACGGCGGCGGCCAGAAGAGCCGATAACATGCCGATGACGAGCAGGTTGGGATCGTGCTCCAGAGCCTCGGCGTCGATGATGCCCTTGCGGATCGTCGAAGTGACCTCGCCGCCGGCCAGAAACGCCCCGAGGAATTCGAACACACCGGCAATCAGGATGGCGACGCCGACGGTGATGGCTCCCGAGCCGACCGATGTCCCCATCGAATTCGCAACGTCGTTGGCGCCGATCGCCCAAGCCATGTAGAGACCGGCGCAGATCGCCGCGACGAGAACGACGGTGAGGCTCGCGTCCAAGGAAATCGGACTCCTGAGTATGAAGGTAATGCAGCGGAAATTCTTGGGGAGTGTCAAGCGGTTAGTCGATAGCCGTCAGCTGGGGTCGCCCCCTAACCGCTCTTCAACGCCTTGTCCATCGACCGAATTGCGACGCTCCGGAGAACGCGCGATAAGGATTCCAAGCCACGCTGCACGGGTGGGAACCGACAAAACTGATAGGTAATGAGAGCGTCAATTATAGTATAACATTTTGCTGAAATCGGCGCGCCGTTTGTCGGAGCATCCGATCGTCGGAACGCGACGATGCCGGGCATCCAAGGGGGACAGAGGTGGATTTCATCCGCAAGACATTGATTTTAGCCGCGCTGTGCACACCGCTGGTTCCGTTTGGGCTGAGCGCGCAGACCCCGAATGTCGTGGTGAGTCTCAAGCCGATCCATTCCCTCGTCGCCGGGGTGATGGGCGACGCCGGAATACCCCGGCTTCTGCTCAAGGGCACCGCATCGCCCCACACCTACCAGATGCGCCCGTCCGATGCCCGGGCCCTCGCCGAGGCCGATCTGATCGTGTGGGTCGGCGAGGCGATGGAGACCTTCCTCCATCGTGCCGTGGAGAATCTCGGCGCCCGGTCGAGGGTCGTGACCCTTCACGAAGTGCCCGGAATACACCTGCTGCGCAATCGGGAAGGGGGGATATGGGAAGACGACGACCATGAGGAGCCCCATGTCGACGAGCACAAAGACCACGGCCATGAGCACGCCGAGTTCAACATGCATTTCTGGCTCGATCCCGGCAATGCCGGCCGGATCGTCGACGAGGTCGCGGAGGCCCTGATTTTTCTCGACCCTGCCCGCTCCGCAACCTGGCGCGCCAACGCCGCGGCGACGCGAAAACGGATCGCCGACCTGCACGCGTCCCTCGAGGCCCGCCTGGCGCCCGTGCGCGGACACGCCTTCGTGGTCTTCCACGACGCCTACCAGTATTTCGAGCGCGCCTACGGGCTGAACGGCAAGGGTGCGGTCGCCGTCGATCCGGCGCGGGCGCCGAGCGCCAAGCGGCTCATCGAGTTGCGCGCGGCGCTCGCCGAGCACAAGATCCGCTGCGTGTTCACCGAACCGCAGTTCGAGCCCGACCTCGTCCGCACCGTGATCGAGGGCAGCGACGTCCGGACCGCGGTACTCGACCCGGTCGGCGCCGAAACGAAGCCGGGTCCCGATGCCTGGGTCGAGATCATGCGCGGCCTGGGCGACGCGATGGTAGGCTGTCTCGGCAGGGGTTGACCGCCGCCCCCGGGGCGCCGCGAAGGGCATGGCCACGGCAGGTTCCCGAATGACCGGCGCACCCCCCCACGATTCGTCTGAGGCCGCGCCGCTCGTCGAGGCGCGCGGCGTCAGCCTGCGCTTCGGGCGCCGGAGCGTGCTCGACGCGGTGGATATCGCCGTCCGCGCCGGGGAAATCGTCACCCTGGTCGGGCTGAACGGCGCCGGCAAGTCGACGCTGATCCGCGTGATCCTGGGGATCGTGGAACCCGATAGCGGCGAGGTGTCGCGGAGCCCCGGCCTGCGCATCGGCTACGTGCCGCAGCACATGCAGCGCGATCCGGTTCTGCCGATCACGGTGGAACGCTTCATGACGCTCGGCTCGCCCGCCCCCCGCGGAACGCTCCAACGTGTGCTCGACGAGGTCGGCGCCGATCCGATCCTGGGCCATCCCCTGGCCGAGATCTCCGGCGGGGAGATGCAGCGCGTGATGCTGGCGCGGGCGCTGCTGCGCGAGCCCCAGCTCCTGGTGCTCGACGAGCCGCTGGCCGGGGTGGACGTCACCAGCCAGAGCGATCTCTACCGGCTCATTGCCGAGATTCGCGACCGGCGCGGCTGCGGCGTGCTCCTGGTCTCGCACGATCTTCACCTGGTGATGGCCGCGACCGACACCGTTGTCTGCCTCAACCGGCATGTGTGCTGCACCGGCCGGCCGCAGGCGGTTCTGCGCCATCCCGAGTTCATCTCCCTCTTCGGGCCGCATCTGTCGGAGACGCTCGCGGTATACCAGCACGCCCACGATCATCGTCACGACGCGCTGGGCGAGCCGCTCTCGTTCGAAGCGGGCTCCGGGGAGTCGGGGCCGGGCGGCCGGCACCCGTGATGGAAGACTTCATCCTGCGGGCGCTGGGCGGTGGCGCCGGGGCGGCGCTCGCCGCCGGGCCGGTCGGGTGTTTCGTGGTGTGGCGGCGCATGGCGTATTTCGGCACCGCGCTCGCGCATGCGGTGCTGCTCGGGGTGGCACTCGGGTTCCTGCTCGACATCGAGCCTATCGTGGCGGTCTTCGCGATATGCCTCCTGCTCGCGGTCTGCCTCCTTCTGCTGGAGCGCCAGCGGGTCATTTCCGTCGACGCCCTGCTCGGGGTTCTCGCGCACGCGGTGTTCGCGGCCGGGCTGGTCGTCGTCGCGTTCATGGAGCGGGTGCGGGTCGATCTGATCGGCTATCTGTTCGGCGATATCCTGTCGGTCGGCGTCGTCGATCTCTGGCTGATCTTCGGCACCGCGGCCGTGGTTACCGGGGCGCTTGCCTGGCAATGGAGCAACCTCCTCGCCGTCGCCCTCAACCGGGACCTCGCGGCGGCGGAGGGCGTGCCGGTGGAGCGGATCCGTTTCCTGTTCCTGTTCCTGCTCGCCGCGGTGATCGCGGTCGGAATGAAAATCGTCGGCATGCTGCTGGTCGTGGCGCTGGTCATCGTTCCCGCCGCCGCGGCGCGCCGCATGGTGGCGACGCCCGAGCAGATGGCGGTAGCGTCGACCGCGATCGGAATCGCCTCGGTCGTCGCCGGTCTGTTCGCGTCGCTCCTGTGGGACATTCCCGCGGGGCCGGCCATCGTGCTGGTGGCGAGCGGGATCTTCGCCACCAGCCTGCTGATCCCCCTTCGGGGACAATCGCGCCGGGAAGGCTGACCGGCGGCGAGGGCTCGCCGCCGCATCGCTCTCAGAAGAAGACCACCAGCAGGGCAATCCCGGCCAGGCCGCCGAGGATGAAGCAGGCGGCGCTGACGATGCCGGTCAGGGTGGCCCAGTCGGCGGTGCGCCAGGTGCGACCCTCGACGTTGAACATGACCTCCGACCGGTCGCCCTCGCCGTCGGCGAAGCGCTTGAGGGCGGTCTCGCTCCCATGCGCCTCCCGGACAGAGACGATGGTGACCAGGAACATGGTCAGCGCGGACGTCAGAATGCCCACGCCGAAGACCAGCACGGTCGCCAGTGCGAACCAGTGAAACACGCCCTCGTCCCCGCCGGTTGCGGCGGTGCTCATGAAGCCGATGATCAGCGCGGTGCCGCCGGCATTGCCGAACAGCAGCAGGCGTGTCGATTCGAGGAGCATCCGGAACATGATGTTCCGGCGCATGGACACGACCTTGTAGCCCTCCCGCAGCCATTCCTCGCTGGTTTCTTCCCGTTCGAATTCGTCGATCTTCTTCACTGGCCGATTACCTTTTCAGGGGGGCGGCCCCCGGAATTGATGAGCCTTACGTATCTCGATCCCGCGTTACCCCCGGGCTCGAAGGAAATTCTCCAATCGTCGATAAAGACGGGATTCTCGCTCAGCGCGGTCGCCAGAAACTCTTTCCGCGTCGGTTCGTTCGGAAGGCGTGCGAGCACCTCGACGACGAAACGTCCCAGAATGTAGCCTTCGAGACAGAGCTTGTCCGGCACGAGTCGGGCGGCCTCCGGCCCGGTTTTCCGGTACTCGGCAAGCGCGGAACGGAACCGCCGGACCAGTGCGATGCTCTCATCCTCGACATCGGGGAGAACCCTGGATATCAGGGCGGGCTCCACCGTGCTCTCGACTGCGGCCCGCAGGCGCTTCACGCTGACGATGGACAAGAGCGCCACGACGTATTTTTGGCCGAGCGCCCGCGCCGCATTGATGGCGTCGCCGGCGACACCCGTGGTCGTGGCCAGCATCACCGCGTCCAGGTCCGCCCGCTCCATGGTGAACACGCTTCCATGAACGCCATGCGTGTGCCGCGAATAGGTCGACTTGGCGAGTATCGGCAGGCCGCGTTCCGCGAGCGCGGCCTGATAGCTTCTGAGCACGGAGCGTCCGAACGAATCTTCCTGGTAGATGATGCCGAAGCGTTTCGCCCCCATTTCGCCGGTCATGTAGAAAACCAGTTGCCGCGTTTCCTCCTCGTACCCGGTCCGCAGATTCACCACGTTCGGGAACCG
>JAPPHW010000329.1 GCA_028820945.1 Defluviicoccus sp. | reverse complement strand
AGAACCCGGACGGTCTCGCCGAACGCGTTCGCCATGCCGGCGCGATTTTCCTCGGGCGCCATACACCCGAAGCGATCGGCGATTACGTGGCCGGGCCGAACCACGTGCTGCCGACCGCCGGCAGCGCCCGTTTCGCCTCCGGACTCGGGGTGCTCGATTTCATGAAGCGCACCTCCTTCGTCGGCTGCGACGAGGCCTCGTTTTCCGCGATCGCTCCGGCCGCCGTAAGTCTCGCGCGCGCCGAGGGGCTGGACGCCCATGCGTTGTCCCTGACAATCCGGACGAACGCGCCCGGCGAAGGCTGAGCCATGGCTTCCGATCCCGCACGCCGGCTCGAGAACATCGTGCTCGACGACGGCCCGGTGATTCGCCGCAGCCGGGAGGTCGAACGCGAACGGGAGGTCGCGGTCTTCGACCTGCTGGAAGACAACGATTTCGCCCTCGTCGACGGACCTCCCGGCCCCTATTCGCTCACCATCGGAATCGAGGAGAACCGGCTCGTCTTCGACGTCCGGGACTCGCACGGCGCGGCCGCGGAAACGGTCCGCCTCTCCCTGACCCCGTTCCGCGGCATCGTCCGGGATTACTTCACGCTGTGCGAGGCGTATTACGAAGCGATCAAGACGGCGAGCCTCGCGCGGATCGAGGCGATCGACATGGGACGCAGGAGCATGCACGACGAGGGCGCCGAGCTCCTTCGCGAGCGGCTCGCGGACTCCATCCGGATCGACGCCGGCACCGCGCGCCGTCTGTTCACGCTCGTCTGCGTGCTGCACGTCAGAGGCTGACCGGTGCGCCGGCCTCCCGCTCCCGGATCATGATCGGAAGCGTGCTGTTCGCCTGCAGCGAGAACGCACTGCGCTCGCCCATGGCCGAAGCGATCGCCAAGCATCATTTCGGTAGCCGGATCTACGTCGATTCCGTTGGCCTTCGCGAAGGAGAAATCGACCCTTTCGCGGTCGAGGTGCTCGCGGAGGTCGGGATCGACGCGTCGCGGCACGAGCCCAAGAAAATGGACGACCTGCTGGACACCTCCTTCGACCTGATCGTTTCGCTCTCGCCCGAGGCCCATCACCGTTCGATAGAGCTGACCAGGACGTCTGCCGCCGAGGTCGAATACTGGAACACTCTCGACCCCTCGCTGGTCGAGGGCAATCGCGACATGCGGCTCGACGCGTATCGTGCGCTGCGAGACTTCCTGACCGAGCGCATCCGCGCGCGGCTCGCCGACGAGGCCGGCCCGCCTTCGTGACCGCGAGTCGATAAACGGCCATTTCGCTTGACCGGGAGATCGAGAGCCCGCATGACGGCCGGCGATGGCCGAAAAAGACTCTCCGCTGGTCCTTGCCTCCGCCTCGCCCCGGCGGCTCGCCTTGCTGCGCCAGGCGGGATACGAACCCGATCTCGTGGAGCCCGCCGACGTCGACGAAGCGGCGCTGCCGAAGGAGCTGCCGCGCGCGCTTGCGCGGCGGCTCGCGGTCGAAAAGGCGGGTGCCGTCTCGGAACGGCGTCCGGGAGCGTGGATTCTGGCGGCGGATACGGTGGTCGCCTGCGGCCGCCGCATCCTCCCCAAGCCGGCGACGGAAGGGGCCGCGCGGGATTGTCTCGCCATCCTTTCCGGGCGGCGCCACAGGGTGTTCGGCAGCGTTCGCGTCATCGACCCCGCGGGAAACGGACGAACGCGGGACGTCGTGACCTCGGTCGCCTTCAAGCGGCTCACGCGGGATGAAATCGAAGACTACGTTTCGGGAGGCGAGTGGCGGGACAAGGCCGGGGGCTACGCGATCCAGGGACGGG
Organism: Defluviicoccus sp.; assembly: GCA_028820945.1. Next base: position 3,076 of record JAPPHW010000329.1, on the reverse strand, counting down.
CGGGTACCTTCGTCAGATTCCTCGGCGGTTCCTATTTCAACGTGGTCGGCCTACCCTTGTACGAGACTGTAACCCTGCTGGAAGGTATGGGTTTCCGTCGTCCGGGAGATCGGAGCGTTGGGTGAGTCGCTGCTGATCGAGGTAATGCCCGGCGAAATCCGCGCCGCGACGGTAAGGGACGAACGCGTCGTCGAGCTTTTCGTCGAACGGCGGGGGCGGGAGAGCCTCGTCGGAAACGTCTACCTGGGCAGGGTCGAACGCATCCTCGACGGCATGGATGCGGCCTTCGTCGATATCGGAATCGGCAAGTCCGGCTTTCTCGGCCTCGACGGCGCGCGCACCGGCGATTCCCGGCCTCGCGATGCGAAGGACCGGATCGGCGATCATATCGTCGAGGGCGAGGCAGTCCGGGTGCAGGTCGCCAAGGACGCGGTCGACCGCAAGGGCGCGCAGCTCACCCGGCGAATCGCGGTCGCCGGACGCCACCTGGTCTACACGCCGACCCAGCAACGGATCGCGGTGTCCCGCCAGATCGCGGACCCGGACGAGCGCGCCCGCCTGGAAGGGCTGGTCCGGGATGCGGCCGAACCGGGCGACGGCTTTATCGTTCGCACCGCCGCCGAAGGCGCCGACGGCGCCGAGCTCGCGGACGATGCCGCGTATCTCCGCCGGCTCTGGTCCGAGACGGACGCAAGAGCCGGGGCCGCGTCCCCTCCGTCCCTCGTGCACGAGGAGCCCCCTCCCCTGCTCCGGCTGTTTCGTGATCGGGTGGGCGCGACGACGGACGAGATCGTCATCGATTCGCCCGGCGGGTTCGCCGCGGCGCGCGACTATTGCGCGCGCTTCATGCCGAAACTGAAGGACCGGCTGCGGCTGCATTCGGGTCCCGGGCACGTATTCGCCGCCGCCGGGGTCGAGGAAGAAATCGAGTGCGCGCTCCGCCCCCGCGTCGATCTGCCCTCCGGCGGCGAGCTGGTGATCGAGGCGACCGAAGCGCTGACCGCCGTCGACGTCAACTCCGGACGGTTCACCGGACGCGGACGCCTCGAAGACACCGCGTTCCAGACCAACCTGGAGGCGGCGGAGGAAGCGGCGCGCCAGCTGCGCCTGAGAAATATCGGCGGGCTGATCCTGATCGACTTCATCCACATGAACGACGAAACCAACTGGAATCGGGTGCTCGACACTCTCGGCGGCGCGCTCGCCGGAGACACGAGCAACGTGCGCCTGATCGGGCGCACCGCGGCGGGGCTGGTGGAGATCACGCGCCGACGCCAGCGCGAATCCCTGCAAAGCCTGCTCACCGAACCCTGCGCGCCGTGCGGCGGCGACGGGCGGGTGAGCACGCCGCATTCCGCGGCGCTCGTCATCATGCGCGCGCTGAAGCGGGAGGCGCGCAGCGCCAAACCGGGGCCGATCGTCGTCACCGCGGCGAGCGACGTGGTGAATTTGCTGGAGGGCGAGGCGGCGTCGGCGATGTCCGAGCTCGCGACGATTCTCGGGCGGCGAATCGCCCTGGAGCGATCGCCCTCCTACGGGCGGGAGTCTTTCGATATCGTGGCGGGTCATGAGTAACGGTACGGGAACCCGCCCGGTCTCGCTGTCGGGCGCCGCGCCATGCCCCATCTGCGGCCGGCCCGGCACGGCCGAACACCGGCCGTTCTGCTCCTCCCGCTGCCGGGAGGTCGACCTCGGCCGATGGTTTTCGGGCGCCTACGCGGTGCCGGCGATCGAGCCGCCGGACGACCTCGAAGAGGACGATTTCGAAGCCTGACCGCCGTCTGGACAGGGTCCGCCCTTCTCCTCTATAAGCTGGCGTCCTCCGGTGCCCAGGTAGCTCAGTTGGTAGAGCACATGACTGAAAATCATGGTGTCGGTAGTTCGATTCTACCCCTGGGCACCATTTCTTTTAATAATCCATTGTAAACAAATACTTTTTCTTATCGCCGAATGGCGGCCCGGACCTTGTCGACCAATGGGCCCCGCTTTCCCGCATTCCCCGAGATCGATAGGTTTTCCCTGGCTGCGGGATCGGGAGGCGGGGGATGATCGAGCTCTACCATTTCTGGGATTCGCCCTGCTGCTTCAAGGTGCGCCTCGTGCTGGCGGAGAAGGGGCTGGACTGGGAGGAGCGCTACATCGCCACCCACCGTTTCGAGCATTTCCAGGCCGGTTACGGGGAACTCAACCGCCACCGCAAGGTTCCGACCCTCGTCCATGACGGGAAGCCGCTGATCCAGTCCTCGGACATCGCCCTCTATCTGGACGAGGCGTTCCCCGAACCCCGTTTGCAGCCGGAGGATCCGGGCGCGCGGGCCGTCATGCGCGAATGGATCGCGGAGGAAGGCGAGTATCTGTTTCCGCTCGTCGTGACGCTCAGCTTCAACCTGATGATGAAGCTCAGGAGCGTGGGTTTCGGCATGGACCGGTTGCGGGAGTGGGCGTCGCGCCACCCCGACCGGGACCGCGCGGAGGACTACCTGCGGCGGGTCTCCGGCCCGCCCGACCGGGACGCGGTGGATGCCGCCGCATTCCGGTTCGCTTGGCACATGACGCATCTCGAGGAGACGCTGCGGAGCGGCGGCGGTCCGTGGATATGCGGCGGCGCATACTCGCTGGCCGACATCGCCGTGGCGCCCATCCTCGACCGGGTAGAGCATCTCGACCTGGAAACCCTGTGGGGCGACCTGCCCGCGGTCGGCGCGTGGTACGGACGAATGAAGGAGCGGCCCGCCTTCCGCGCGTCGATGCCGCCCTTCGAATACCGCATGTGGGGCCCGCGGAAGCCGGTGCCGGCCCGGAAGGTAAACCCGGATTCGGCGGGAAACACTTTTCCCACGACCTGACGGGACGGCCATCGCTTGCTGGAGTTCGGTCGGAGCCCGGCGGGACCTACCGCACGCCGAACGACAAGACCCGGAGCATGCCGGTTCGCCGCGCCGGCTTGATTCAGGTCAATGTGTTTGTCTGTCGGCTTGGCGAGGATTGGCCGTTGCGGTGTGGATCGTGGAGGGGGAGGCTGCGATGCGGGCGAAGGACATCATGACGACCCGGGTTGTGACGGTGGGTCCGGACG
>JAPPHW010000238.1 GCA_028820945.1 Defluviicoccus sp. | reverse complement strand
TCACGCCCCTCACCGGTTTTGAAGACCGGGCGCGCCACCGGGCCGCGATTCTTTTACGTGCCCGGGAGAGTGCGGCGTTACCGGCGACCGCGTCAACCGCGGACCGTGACGAGGAACGACGGGGAGATCGAGATGACGACGAGTGTGCTGTACGAGCGCGACGGGCGGATCGCACGGATCGTCCTCAACCGTCCCGAGGTGCTGAACGCCATCGACAACGAGTTGCCGGGCGCGCTTTCCGACGCCGTCGCCCGGGCGGATGCGGACCCCGGAGTCCATGTCATGGTGCTCTCGGGCGCCGGACGGGCCTTCTGCGCGGGCTACGACCTGAAGCGTTACGCGAGCGGACCCGAGGGCGGCGGCGAGGGCGAGTATGTCGGACAGGAGATGCCCTGGGACCCGATCCAGGACTACGCCTTCATGTGGTCGAATACCCAACACTTCATGGCGCTCTGGCGGGCGCTGAAGCCGGTGATCTGCAAGGTGCACGGGCTCGCGCTCGCCGGCGGCTCCGACATCGCGCTGTGCGCCGACCTGACGCTGATCGCCGAGGACGCCGAGATCGGCTACATGCCGGCGCGGGTCTGGGGCTGCCCCACGACGGCCATGTGGGTCTACCGGCTGGGACCCGAAAAGGCGAAGAGGCTGCTGTTTACCGGCGACAGGATCGCCGGCAGGGAGGCGGCGGAGATGGGCCTCGTGCTGAAGGCCGTGCCCGCGGAGGCGCTCGACGACGAGGTGGAGGCGCTCGCCCGGCGCATGGCGGGCGTGCCGGTCAACCAGCTGGCCATGCAGAAGCTGGTCATCAACCAGGCGGTCGAGGCCACCGGCCTCATGAACACCCAGCGGCTCGCCACGATCTTCGACGGGATCGCCCGACACTCGCCGGAAGGCCTGAACTTCACGAAGCGGGCCCGGGAGGTCGGCTGGAAGCAGGCCGTGCGGGAGCGCGACGACGGGACCTGGGACTGGACCCGGGACAGGCCGGTCGGGAGTCCGGGTTGATCCACCGACCGATCAGGCCTCCGGTCCGGTGCCGCCGCCGAACGCCTCTTCCGCCGGGCGGAGGATCTTGCGCTCGTTGCCGATGCGCCGGGTGAACCGGACCTTGTCGAAATATTCCAGCACCTCGATGGCGAGGTTGCGGCCGATTCCCGCCTTGTCTCGGAACGCCGCCGCGCTGACGGTGCCGTCGGGCGACTCGGCCGCCGCCCGTTCCAGGCTGTCGGCGAGGCCGCGCAGCGAAGCGGGCAGGTAATAGCGGTTCTTCGTCGCGCCCACCACGAGGCCCAGCTTCGCGGCACGGCCCAGAAAGGTCGCGATGCGCCGGGAATCGAAACCGGTCTCCTCCGCGATCTCGCTGACCAGCGGAGGTCGGACGCCGCCGCCTTCCAGAAGCGCTTCCAGCCTCTGCCACAGCGCCTCGTCCGCCGCGGTCATCCGCGGCCGGTGCTCCGGCAGCCGGACGCGCGCGCCCTCGCGCGCCAGCACGCCGTCCCGCTCCAGCTCCGGGATGGCGAACCGCAGCAGATCGATCGCGATGCGGGGCTCCATCGCCGAGCGCAGGTTGGCCTCGGTGGCCCCCACCGCGTCCTCGTTGCCTTCGTGCCAGCGGGCGAGCGCCGTGGCGACGCTCGATTTCAGCGCCGCCCAGCGGGGTTTCGAGAACGCCACGTCCCGTTCGCCGTCCCCGAGCCGCACCATGTCCGCCGCCGCGAAAACCGCCTCGCGCGCCGCTTCCGTCAGGTTCCGGGCCCGCGCGAACTTGACCAGATCCACCGCGTCCGGGGCCGTTTCCACGGCGGTTTGCAGCGCGTCGGCGGCGTCCGGTTCCCGCACGGCCTTGAGATAGGCGAGCCGCGCCGGCCTGGCCCGTCCCCGCCTCGGCGGGAGCACATCCACCACCGTCCCGCCGCCGATCGTGCGTGTCGCCGACTGGTCGCGCAGCACGAAGCGGTCCCCGTGCATCGCGCCGATCGGACGGTCGAGCACCAGCTGGGCGAGACCGGACTCGCCGGGCGCGAGCGACCGGGCTTCGAGCAGCGCCAGCCTTCCCGTGACGTCGGCTGCGGCGAGGTGGACGTGCACCGGGGTCCAGTGCGCCACCGGGCGGGTCTCGTCGGCGAGGATGCGGACCGTCGCGTCGATCCTCTGCGCGGGCAGATGCGCGGCCTCCGCCACCACCCAGTCGCCGCGCGCGACATCGTCCTTGCCGAGCGACTGACCGACGATGTTGAGCGCCAGCCGCTCGCCCGCCCGGCCGTGCTCCGCCTTGCGGTCCTGGGCGTGGATGCCGCGCACCCGTAACGGTATCCGCGCCGGGGAGAGGAGAAGCCGGTCGTCCGTCGACACGCTGCCGGAGAACGCCGTTCCGGTGACCACGAGCCCGGCGCCGACAACGGTGAAGGCGCGATCCACGGCGAGGCGGAAATGACCGTCCGCCGGCCGGCGCCGGACCTCTCCGGCCACCGATTCGAGGTGCGCCTTCAGCGCGTCCACCCCGGTCCCGTCCACCGATGAGACCGGGAAGCAGGGCGCGCCTGCGAGCCGGGTCTCGTCCAGATAGAGCTCCACCTCCTCGATCGCGTCGTCGACCCGGCCGGGTTCGACGCGGTCGGTCTTGGTGATCGCCACCGCGCCCGCTTCGACGCCGAGCAGGTCGAGGATCGCCAGATGCTCTTCCGTCTGGGGCATCACCCCGTCGTCGGCCGCCACCACCAACAGCGCGTAATCGACCGCCGCCACGCCGCACAGCATGTTGCGGATGAACCGCTCGTGACCCGGCACGTCGACGAAGCCCAGCACCTCGCCGTCCTCCAGCGGGATATAGGCGAAGCCGAGGTCGATGGTCAGATTGCGCTGCTTCTCTTCCGGCAGGCGGTCGGTGTCGATCCCGGTCAGCGCGCGCACCAGCGACGTCTTGCCGTGGTCCACATGGCCCGCCGTCGCGACGATCATTGTGCGGGTGCGTCCCCGACAGCGAGTTCGGCGAGCTGAGCGAGAAACTCTGCGGCGGCGTCGAGGCAGCGGAGGTCGAACGTCAGCGCGCCGTCGGCGATCCGCCCGACGACCGGCACCGGAAGCGCGGCGAAGGCGGCGGCCAGCCGTTTGAGCGCCGTGCCGCCACCGCGCGCGGCCGCGGGTCGGATCGCGACGGCGTGGCTCGGGATGCTCGCCACCGGAAGCGCGCCCGAGCCGATCTGGCCGAGGCACGGCACGGTCCCCACCTCGAACGCCGGGCCGACCGCGTCGCGCACCGCCGGCGCGAGCGCCGCGCAGAGCGCCGCGATCTCGTCGGGCGGCCGGGTCAGCTGGCGCAGCGTCGGCAGGCGCCCGGCGATGCGGTCGGGATCGAGATAGAGCGCGAGCGTGGCCGAGAGCGCGGCGAGCGTCATCTTGTCGAGCCTCAGCGCGCGCTTGAGCGGGTTGGCCTTGATCCGCGCGATCAAATCGCTCCGGCCGACGATCAGCCCCGCCTGCGGACCGCCCAGCAGCTTGTCGCCGCTGAAGGTCACGAGATCGGCGCCGGCGGCCAGCGTCTCCCCGACGGTGGTTTCGCGGGCGAGCCCGTAGCGTTCCAGCGCCACCAGCGCGCCGCTGCCAAGGTCGACCGCGAACGGGACGCCGCGCTCCCGGCAGAGCGCCGCGAGCTCGGCTTCCGGCGCCTCGGCCGTGAAGCCCTGGATCGCGTAGTTGCTCGCGTGGACCTTCATCACCAGCGCGGTTTCCTCGCCGATCGCGGCCGAGAAATCCCGCGAATGGGTGCGGTTGGTCGTGCCGACCTCGCGCAGGATGCAGCCCGCCTCCGCCATCACGTCGGGCATCCGGAACGAGCCGCCGATCTCCACCAGCTCGCCGCGCGAGACCGGCACCTCGCGCCCCTTGGCGAGAGTCGACAGGACGATGAGGACCGCGGCCGCATTGTTGTTCACCACCGTCGCCGCCTCGGCGCCCGTCAGACGGCAAAGCAGCCCTTCGACATGGGTATCCCGGTCGCCGCGTCCGGCCCGCCCGACATCGTATTCCAGCGTGGAGGGCCGCGCCGCCGCCTCGACGACCGCCTCGACCGCCTCCCGCGCGAGGCCCGCCCGCCCGAGATTGGTGTGGAGCACGGTCCCCGTCAGGTTGAAGACAGGCTTGAGCGACGGCGTCGCCGCCGTCTCCGCGCGCGCGACGATTCGCGCGGCGAGGGCCGGGACTTCGACCGCGCCGGAATCGGTCTCCGCGCCGGTTCCGATCGCGCCGCGCACCTCGTCCAGCACCTCCCGCGCCGACTCCACCACCAGCGTCCGCCCGTGGCGTTCGGCCGCCTCCCGCAGGGCGTCCGCCTGCAGCAGCCGGTCGACCGACGGGATCGACGCCCGGAGCGATGACCCGTTCTTCGGCATGGTTCGCGACATTAGCATGTTCCCTTCCTTTCCGCCGGCCCGGCAACGAAAAGGGGCGCCGAAACCTCCGGCGCCCCCACTTCTCGACTGTGGCAAATCTACCCCGAAACGCGTCCCGAGTCAAGCAAAAAATGCTTGTTCAGGATAAATAGGTTGCTAAGTCACGGAAATTGGAGCACTTTTTCTCGCTTCCGATTCCGCACCTAAATCGGCCGCCAGACCCCGTCGAATCGTCCCATGCACGATTTCGTCCCGAACGCCCGGACCGTCATGATCGGACCTGGACCGGTCATCCGCGCGTTCGCCCCCGTCCGACATCTACCTCTTTTTTCGTCATGCCCGGACTTGTTCCGGGCATCCACGTCCCTCCGCCGCCTCGCCCTCTCCCCGCTCCCACCGCGATGCCGCAAGGTGTGGATGCCCGGAACAAGTCCATTGCTGTCCGGTTTAATTTTTGCGGGCGGGGCGAAAGGCTCGAGTACGAGCGGGTT
>JAPPHW010000379.1 GCA_028820945.1 Defluviicoccus sp. | reverse complement strand
TGCGCGCTCGAAATCCGACCGATTTAATGGACAGCCGGCGAATAGATGCGGCTAACCACGACCTCCTTGTCCCTTATGCAATTCGGCCGGCCTTTCGGCAGCCGAGCAGTCGTTTCGGCCCGGGGTTCCGGCGTTTCCTCCGCCGACCTCAGGCGATGTGCCAAAACCGTCATCGCAGCGTAACCGGCTGGAATCAATCTCCCGCTCCCTGGCGCGTCGTGGGGGACATGAACATGCGGGCTCGCCGGTCAGTCCCCGGTTTCAGTATTCACCGCGTCCTTCAGCGCCTTGCCCGGCTTGAACGTCGGCGCCGTCGAGGCCGCGATCGACACGCTCTCCCCCGTCCGCAGGTTGCGCCCGGTGCGGGCCGGGCGTTCCCTGGTCCCGAATACCCCGAACCCGGTAATCCTCGCGTCCTCGCCCCCGGCCAAAGCCTCGGCGATGACCTCGAACACGGCGTCCACGGCGTCCTTGGCCGCGGATGGCCCCAGCCCCGTCCTTTCGGCGACGCGTCGTTCGAGTTCCGACCTGTTCATTGGCGCCTCCTGTGCCCGGTTGGGAGTGGCAACCGGAAGCCTATAGCGAGAACGCAGGGGCGGGGCAATTCATCCAGGTCGCGCCTTCCTCCGCCGGTCGGTAGATCGGCCCTCCGAGCGCACAACCGAAGAGGCCCCGCCTGTCGGCCCGGCGAGGACGAACGCGCGAAGCTCCGGGTTGCCGCGTACAAGGTCCTCGACGGTGTAGCGGTCGAGCACCGCGAAGAACGCCGCCTCGGCCTCGGAGAGTATGCCCTTGAGCGCGCAGCACGGCTCGATCCGGCAGCCGCCCGCGCCGCCCGGAAAGCACTCGGCGAGCGGCACCCCGTTTTCCATCACCCGCGCCACAGCGCCGACGGCGATCGCGTCTGCCGGCCGCGCCAGGCGCAACCCGCCGCCCTTGCCGCGCACGGTCTCGACGAACCCGGCGCGGCCGAGTGTCCAGACGACCCTGGTCAGGTGGCTGTGCGATGTCCCGTAGCGTGCCGCGATCCCGCCGACGGTGGCGAGACGCCCGCCGTTCACGGCGAGATACATCAGCACGCGGAAGGCGTAGTCGGTCCGGTCGGTCAGCCTCAACGGTCGATGCCCGTCGGCGCCGTGCGACCGCGAAGGGGCCGTGTCTCCGGTACGAGGCCGCGTCGCGCCGAATTCGCCTGCCGGCCGATGCCGGGTCTCAAGACGTGCCGAGCGCCGGAGCGGTGAGCATCTCCTTGACCAGCTCGAACTGCCGCGCCCGTTCCGCGGCGGCCTTCTCGCGGATGAACCTCATGTCCGCGTCGTCCTCGGCGGTCTCGTCCATCTCGCGCCGCCGGCGTTCGGTGCGCGGCAGATGCGCCGCCATTTCCTCGGGCGTGAACATGCCGCGCACCCGGGACACGAATTGCGGCAGTGCCCCGGCGAACTCGGGATGCTCGGCCGCCGCCTCGGCGAAGTTGAGCAGCTTCTCGCCGACGACGTAGTCGAAGGCCGACTCCACGCCATAGCGGATCCGGATCGTCTCCGCCGCGTCGCACTGGTCGATCCAGATGTCGTGCCAGCGTATCTCACTCATCATGCCGTTCCCTTCATTCGATCGCCGTTCCCCAGCCCAACGGCCCTCTCGCTCCAGCCTCTTCCGATTCCGCAAGGGACGCCATTCTGGGTCGTCCTGCCGTTTCCGGCAACAATGCTGCCGTCAACAAGGCGCGCCCAACCCTCACCCGCCAGTGCGGCGCCGGTATGGCGGGCGGCCGTCCGGCGCGGCACGCGCTTCGTCGTCAGAAAGTCGGACCGGCGCGCCGATCCTCTTGACCTCCGCCGGACCGAAGGCGACAAGAGCGCGATCCAGGGGGAGACGATCATGGAGCAGCAGGACGCGCCGCAGGCGGTTTCGCCGGAGGAGGACGCGAGGATCGCGGAGACCCCCGCGACCTTCGCCAACAAGGTCTACCTCACGCCGCTCGCGGGCGGGGCCAAGATCACCTTTGCCGAGACCCATCGGGTCGCCGGCGAGGACCGGGCATCGCCGCGGGTCTCGGTGTTCCTGCAGCACGCCGATCTCGCCGCCCTGCGCCGCCTGCTCGACTGGTCGGTGAGCGCCGCCGAACTGGCGCCGGAACGTCTCGGCGGTTCGATACACTGAACCGGCGGCCGCGTCTCGCTCACCGTCAACGCGTCTTCGCTCGCTCCCTCCGCCCCGGTCACGAGCCCGGCCGCCCCGGCTCGAACAGCGCGTCGATATCCGCGACCGTCATCCTTTCGACATTGGCCGGTTTCAAGCTCGTGTCCATCGGCGCCGTTCCCTGTGCATCCCTGTTGGCCGACCAGGGACCGAAGACCTCGACCCATTCATTCATCGGATTGCTCGTTCCGCTTGCGCCGCCGTTCGAGGCCCCTGATCGTAACCTCGTCCAGTTCCGGCTCGTCCCACTTCCCGGCCTCCATCGCCGCCCAGTCGAGCATGCCGAGGAAGTCCATGTCGCCGGCATTCAGGTTGACGGTGTAGAGACGGTTGACGATCTGGCGCATCAATTCTCGCATCTCGTCTTGCTGGATGTGCGCCACCCTCGTCCAGGGAATCCGCCGGCCGTTCGCATCGATCACCACGACATCGGAGAAATCCCCGGTATGGGTCACCGGATGGATCCCGTCGTGAATGTCTTCGAGGATCGTGTTGCGAACGCACATGACGGCCATGGCCTTCGCCAGAAAGGATGCGACCGCGACTTCGTGTTCCTCCGCCATGTCCCGGCGCTCCCTGTTCCTTCCCGCCTGTCGATTTTCCGTCCGAAGGCATAGCCGGTCGCCGGTCTCGCGGCAACAGACACCCGGGCAAGACTGGCATCCGTCCGTCCTTCGGACGGGCGGTTCATTCACTGGCGAACTGTCCATGGCCGACTAATCGTTCGGGCGCCGGCGCTGCGCATGCCGCGACGGCCGTGCGCCGTGTGCCACGCGGAGAGGAGGCGAAGCGGCGGGCCGGCGAAGGTTCGGGGCCCGAGGGCGTCGGACCGCGCCACAGCCTCCGGAGCCTGCCGATGACCGACCCCGTGACGATTTCCGCCGACTACACGCTGCGCCCGAGCGAGCTCGTCGCGACCTTGGCGCTGCTGGTCGAGGCCCGCCAGCCGGTGCTGGTCACGGGTGCGCCCGGCTGCGCCAAGAGCGCGCTCGCGCGGCAGGTCGCCGCGGAGGCCGTGCGCCAGTATCTCGACGTCCGCGCGCTGCTGCTCGATCCCGTCGACCTGCACGGCATCCCCTGGCGCGACGCCGACGGCCGCACCCGCTGGGCGCCGCCGGCCTTCCTGCCGCCGAGCGACGATCCCGGCCGCTGGCTCATCAATCTGGAGGAGCTGCCCTCGGCGGTCCCGATGGTGCAGGCGGCGCTCTACCAACTCGTGCTCGACCGCAAGGTCGGCGAGTACGAGCTGCCCGAGGGCGCCTCGCTGATCGCCTGCGGCAACCGCGAGAACGACCGCGGCGTGGTGCATCGCATGCCGACGCCGCTGGCCTCGCGCTTCGTGCATCTCGAGATCAGGGTCGACGCCGAGGACTGGCTCGCCTGGGGGGCGGAACACGGCATCGCGCCGGAAGTGCTGTTCTTCGTCTCCATGCGGCCGGAGCTGCTGCATGTGTTCGATCCCCAGTCGAACGAGAAGGCGTTCTGCTGTCCCCGCACCTGGGAGATGGTGTCCAACGTCGTCAACCGGCGCGCCAGCCTCGATCCGGGCGTCGAGCGGGCGCTGTTCCGGGGCACGGTCGGCGAGGCCGCGGCGGTCGAGTTCTCGGCCTTCCTCAAGGTCTGGCGCGAGCTGCCCCATCCGAGGGCCGTCATCGACGATCCCGCGAACGCGCTGGTCCCCGAGAACGCCAGCGCGCTGATCGCGCTCTGCGGCTCGCTCTACCGCATGGCCGACGACATCACGCTGGATGCCATCGTCACCTACGCGAAGCGCCTCAGGCGCGAGGTCGGAGAGTTCCTGGTGGGCTCCTGCATAAGGCGCGATCCCGACCTCCAGCGCTCGCCCGCCTTCATCCGCTGGGCCGCCGCGCGGACGCAATGACGGAGGGAGCGATGCACTGGCGACTCATCCACCGTCCCGCGGGGAACGCCCCCTCACGCGGATACGTCGTGCGCGCGGCGAGCCTGGACGCCGCCCGGCGCAAGCTCGCCGCCTTCCTGAACGTCCCCGTGTGGACGGTCCATTAGAACCGGCAAGGGAGATACCGCTATGAACCTCACCCACGACGCCATGCTGGTCAGTCTCAGGATCGCCGCCTGGTCGGGCCGGCTCTACGACCGCCAGGCCTCGACCCATGTCGCGGTCCACCACGAGGCCAGCACCGCCGCCGGGCGCTACAACAAGTGCCTGCTGCCCCGGACCGCGTTTGCCGCGATCAACTCGACCATGAGCGCGGCGCGCACGGCCCATTACGCCCAGTCCCTGCCCTGGGACGACCAGGGCAGCCGCCTGCTCCCCGTCGCCAACTACGAGCGCTACACGGAGCTGATGGACGGGCTCCGGGAGCGCATGGTCCGCGAGCGCGCCCGCTTCATCGAGGACTACGAGGACAATATCGACAAGGCCCGGCTCGACCTCGGCAAGCTGTTCCGCATCGCCGAGTATCCCTCGAAGGAATCGCTGCGCGACCGGTTCGGCCTGCGCTACCGCATCATCCCGGTGCCGGATGCGGATCATTTCATGGCGAAGCTGGCGTCCGACGACACCGACCGGGTGAAGCGCGACATCGAGAGCCAGATCGAGGAACGGCTGCACGATGCGGTGGGCGACCTCTACCGCCGTCTCGGCGAGGCGGTCGAGCGGGTGTCCGAACGTCTCAGAGAGGACGACGAGGGCAAGCCGCTGGTCTTCCGGGACTCGATGATCGGCAACATCC
>JAPPHW010000317.1 GCA_028820945.1 Defluviicoccus sp. | reverse complement strand
GGAACGCCCACGGCCGCGCGGCACCGTTCCGGCGCAACGACGAGCTGCTGAACCTCCTGCCGAAGGGCGTCATCGCCTTCCCCGGCTCCGGCATCACCGACAACCTCGTCGACAAGGCCGTGAAGCTCGGCATCCCGGTGATGCGGGCTCACTGAGCCGCATCGCCTCGCGGGTCGCGTCCGTTGCCGGCGCGGCCCGCCCTCTCTCTTTTGGTCGGACCCCGGCGCGCCATCGCACGGCTCGCCTTCGCGTCGCCCGGGCGCCTTCGGCGCCGTGCTCCGCGGCGGCTCCGCCGCCCTTCCTCCGCACCGGGTCGCGCACTTGGCCGTACCTCGTGCGCGGCACGTCCGTGTTCACCGGGTCGAGCGGCGCGACCACGACGTGTAGCCCGCGCCGCCGCCGATACTGGCGCTGATTCCGACGCCGGTGCCGATCGTGATGCTGCTGGTGATGATGGCGATCGTGCATCCGTTGCCGACGACGACGCTGCCGGTGGTGATGCGGTCGATGCAGTCGATATCGCCGAAGTTGATGAACGCTGTGCCGGACGCGACGATGAGTCTAGGCGCGTCGCTTCGCGACCGGGCTTTCCGCTGCAATCTCCGCTGCGCTCCGATTTCCGCTGCAATCCCTCGCGCCTCCGCTCGGCTTCGCCTCGCTGCGCGCTCCGCTTGCCGCGGCGGTTCGCTGCGCTCACCGCCGGTGCCGGACCGACACGCTTCGGCCTCGGTTCGACGGCGTTGTGCCGGTGACCGTCGTGTCCGGCTCGCGCACCACCCGTCGCACCAGTGTCTCCGCTCGTGCGGGCGCTCCTGCGGAGCGCGCCCGCACTTCGCTCCGCACCACGGCGGGCACTACTGCCCGCGTCGGTGCGGGCAGCGCCGCCTCCGCCTCCGGCCGTCCGCCGCTCACGCGCCGCGGTGGCTCCCCTCCGCCGGGTTCCCCGGCGTCGATTCCCCCTTCGCTTCTCTTCGGATTCCAGCGCCGACTGGACGCCGGTCGGCGTTGGTTGCTCACACCCCACGCGCCGAGGGCGCAGTCCGGCCATGGCCGCCCTTGCCCAGCCTGTCGGGGCCTGCCCGGGCCGACCGGGGCCGTGGCGTTGCTGGACCGAGCGGGTTGCGCGCGCAACTCGCGTATCGTCATCACCGTGGCCCCGCCGGGCCGCCCCTGGCAACCACCGACATGCGCCGGGTTTCGCGCGAAACTCCACCGCAGTGCGCCGTTCGCGGACGCGAGTTCCGACCGCATGCGCGCGAGCGCCGATTGCAGGCAGTCCCTGGCCCCGCCTGTCCACCACCGATATCCGCCGCAACTCACGCTCTTCGACCGACCGGGCGCCGCGGGTTACCTTTCCATCCGGGCAGCGGCGTCCCGATCGCCGCGCGGTTCGACCCGCATTCGGGCTGGCGCTGGCCCGCGGGAACCGCCAGAGTTCTCCCGGTCCGGTCACCGCTCGCCCGAATGAGCCGCCGAGCCCGCCCGCGGACGGACGCCGATCCCGGCCGGTCCGGACAAGAATACGGAGCACGACCATGACCGAAGCCGACCCCAATCCCCCCGCCACCGGCGCCGAGGCGAGCGAAGCGGCGGACGAGACCCGCAGGACCCGCAGCATCCGCTTCACCGATTCCGAGTGGCGCGAGGTCCGGGTCGCCGCCGAACGCCACGGCGTCCCCGCCGCCGAGTTCGTGCGCGAGCGCATTCTCGTGATCGCGCGCGGCGACACCTCCCCGGATCTGGCCGCGCTCGCCCCGCTGATCGAGCGCACCTTCCGCTATAGCTGGGCGCTCGCGACCCACAGGCGCGACGAGCTGGACGGCGAAGGGCGCGGCGAGGAGATGAAGGCGCTGATGAAGGAGGCGCGCGAGCTCCAGGACCGGCTGCAGAAGCAGGCGGACGACGACGCGGACAACGGATAGGCGGCGCACCGTGCCGGGAGCGGGCCCCGGCGACGTCGCGTTGCGGGCGGCGCCTGGTGCGGGCGAGAACGGCTCCCGTCCGCCGTCGCGTTTCATGGCCCGGGATCGGCTGCGCCGTCCCGTTCCCGCGCAGCCGCGTGGCCGACAACGAGCGGGGCATGACGCTATGGCGAGGAGTCCCGGCCCATGGCCGCGGTCGAGACCGCTCCGGGGCGCCGCGGCGATCAGTGTTCGGTAGACGCGAGCTTCTCGCCGAGCTGCGACAGATGCGCTCCGAGGCGCATCGCATCTTCGGGCGCGAGCCCGAGCTGAAGACGCTTCGGCTCCTCACCGCCGTCCCGGTACTCGATCTCGACCCCGACGTGCACCGTGCCGTCGGTGGTCGTGAGCTTGCGAAGCCGCACTTTCTCGATCGGCGGGACGATCTTGACCGCATCGCTCATCGCACGGGCTCCCCGCCCGCGACCGGCGCTGCCGTTGTCGACGCGGGCCGCGGACCGCCAGGTCCACGCCAACCCGGGCCGGACGCCACGCCGGCGAGGTCCGTCACGTCGAGGCGCCCCGGCAAGGACGGCAACGGTTCCCCCGCGCCCCCGCTCCCGGTCACGTCCGGTCGTCCTCCATCAGCCGCTCCAGATGCGCCTCGACGTTCATCCGCTCGTGGAAGATCTCGACCACTTCGAGCGTCTCCGGCCTCTCGCGCAGGATCAGGTGGTGAGACCCCTCATGATAGAACGCGAGCCCCGAGGCCTCGCGCACGCCGCGCATCAGCCGCTCGCAGGGCCGCGCCTTCGGACCCTCGCCGGCGGCGAGCGCTTCCAGCCGTCGCGCGAGCCGCGCCGCATACGCCTCGGCCTGCGCCTCGCCGAACCGCTCGACGGTCCAGGCGAGGATGTCGGCCAGCCGGTCGAGCGCGGCAGGCGCGAAGACGACCGTCTTCATCGCTCGCCGCGGGCGCGCTTCGCCTCCTCGAGGATGCCGCCGAGCACGGCGGCGGGCGCGCCGCCGTGGCCTTCGCCGCGGTCGAGCTGGTCGAGCCCCGTCCCGATCCGCGCGCGGATTTCGGTCAGCTGATCGGCATGCCGGCGCCGTTGCAGCTCGCGCAGCGCGTCTCGGACCACCTCGCTCGCGTTGTTGTAGGCGCCGCCCGCCACCAGATCGTCGACGAAGCGGGCGAGGTCGTGGGTCAGCGCAACGTTTCGGGCATGGCTTGCCGGCATCGTCGGACTCCGCGTTGGGCTGCGGCGAGCCTATCCCAGGGTGTCACCCTGTGCCACCCCGAGATGCATCGCGGTCCCCGTCCGCGCCGTGAACACGATGGCGCTCGTCCCGATCGCGAAGCGCCACCGCTCTTTGCTCATCGCGGCGAACGCGGCGATCCGCCGGTTCGTGCAGCCAACGTAGGCGGCAGTCGCCGGGACCGAAGCGGGGATCGTGGCGCTCGCCGCCCGTCCGAGGCCGGTCCGCGCCGGGGACGCCGCGCACACGGCATCGGCGGGCGTGCACGGGTCGAAGTCGGGGCGACGATGGCCGAACGCGTCTTGCGCGCGGCGGCAGGGAGTCCGCCCGCCGATGCGATGCCGCCTCCCGGCGGTCGCCTCCCGGTTCGCCGACCTCACAACCCGAGGTCGATCCCCTTGCCCGTGCCGCGCTCTCGCACCGGCGTCTCGCGCGCCTTCGACGGCGATGCGGGAGCGCGGCGTTCCTTCCCGGGCCGGGGTCCGGATTGACGTTCGTGTTGCCTGGCCGCGTCGCGCGCGGCTTCGGCGGTGCGCTCCGGCGCCTGGCGCTCGCGCGCCCGCTCCCCGGCCCTGCCCGGCTCGGCGTCGCGCCCGCGCTCCTCGCTCTGCCCGGACCGGGCGTCCTTCACGGCTTCCTCCCGCGGCATCTCGCCGATGGCTTCGAGCGCGGCGACGCGCTCGCCGGTCACGGCCTCGAGCTGCGCTCTGAGCCCGGCCGCGTCGTCGGTGACCAGCTCGGCCCGGTCCCGCGCCCGGCTGATCTCGACATAGAAGCTCTTCTGCGTCGTCAGATGCTTGTGCCGCGCCTCCATGGCGGCGATCATCCTGTCCACCGTGCGGCCCTGGAAGGCGTGCACGGTCGACGCCCAGGCATGGTCGAGATGGCGCAGCTGCGGATCGCCCGCGCCGAGTTCGAGGGTCTTGCCATCCTCAAGACGGAACGTCACCCTGCCGTTCGCCACCTTCAGCACCTCGGCCGTGCGGGAGTTGACCAGCCCGAGGCCGGCGTCGTTGCGGGTCCAGCGGATGCGGTCGCCGGCCTTCAGTTCGATCTCCTCGGCCCGGTAGACCTCGCTGCCGCCCCGGCGTCCTCCGATCTCCGAAGGGCGCCAGCTCACGGTCCCGCCCCCGCCGTCTTCGAGCAGCACCTCGCGGTTGCGGCGGTCGACGCCCGCGACGCGCCGCTCGTCGCCCTTCGCGACGCCGATCCGCTTGTAGGGGCGGTGGAAGGCGACCACGTCGCCGGGGCCGTAGTTGTCCGCGAGCGCCTTCTCGGCGTTGGTATAGCCCCTGGAGACGAGACGCTCGGCCTCGACGGCGGGACCGTGGATGCGGCCCTCGCGGGCGAGGCGCTCGCGGATATGCCCGTTGATCGCCTGGCGCAGCGCATGGCTCGGCGCCATGACGCCGGTGCGCTCGCGCTCTCCGGCCGAGAGCCGCAGCCATCTTGCGGCGACGGCGCCGGCGAGATTGTCCGCCTTCGCCTCGGCGACATTGTCTCCGAGCTTCTCGAAGGCGCGCGCGATGTCGCCCTTCAGGCTCGCCTCGACGGCCTCCTTCAGCGCCGGGTCGCGCTGGCGCATGATCTCGTCCATGACCGCGGTCTTCATGCCGGCGGCCTGGAGCTGGGCGAAGGGCTTGCCGGCATCGACGGCGCCGAGCTGCTTCGCGTCGCCGACGAGAACGACACGGGGGATGCGGAGCTCGTTGGCGATCCGAAGCAGGTCGCGCGCCTGCACGGTGGAGGCGAGCGAGCCCTCGTCGACCACCAGGA
>JAPPHW010000364.1 GCA_028820945.1 Defluviicoccus sp. | reverse complement strand
CGGCTCCTGTTCGCCTTCGAAGCCGTGATCATCGGCGGGCTCGGCTCGATGTGGGGCACGCTCGCCGGCGGCGTGATCCTGGGCGTGGCGCAAAATATCGGCGCCAAGATCGATCCCGGGTGGCAGTTCCTCGCCGGCCATATCGCTTTCCTGGTCATCCTGGTCCTGCGCCCCAACGGGCTGTTCCCGAGGACGCGCGATGACTAGCCGGGTCGTCCATTCGACCCGGGCGAGCCGGATCGGCATGTCGGTCGCCGCGGTGCTGATCCTGGTCCTGCTGACGGTGCCCTGGTGGGGCGACCGGGCGACGATGCGTCTCCTCGTCGAGATATTCTACATCCTTGCCCTGGCGCAGCTCTGGAACCTGCTCGCCGGCTATGGCGGGCTGGTCTCGGTGGGTCAGCAGGCCTTCATCGGGCTCGGCGGGTACCTGCTGTTCATCCTGGTGATCTTCCTCGATATCGGCACGATCTGGACCGTGCCGATGGCGGGCATCCTGGGCGCGGTGATCTCGCTCCCGATCGCCTTCATCGTGTTCCGGCTGCGCGGGCACTATTTCGCCATCGGCACATGGGTGGTGGCGGAGGTCTTCCTGCTCGGCTTCGCGCAGGTGAAGGCGCTCGGGGGCGGATCGGGAATGAGCCTGCCGATCGCCGCGATCAAGTCGATCGCCGCGTCGCGCGCGGACCGGGATGCCACGATCTACTGGCTCGCGCTGGTCCTCGCGGTCGCCGTGATTGCCGGCATCTACCTGCTGCTCCGCTCGCGCTACGGTCTCGCGCTGACCGCGATCCGGGATTCCGAGGAGGCCTCGCGCAGCCTCGGCGTCGACAATTTCCGTGCCAAGCTGATGGTCTATATCCTGGCCGCGTTCGGCACGTCGGCCATCGGCGCCCTGATATACATCACCAAGATACGGATCACGCCGAACGCCGCCTTCGACATCAACTGGACCGTGACGATCATCTTCATCGTCGTGATCGGCGGGATCGGCTCGATCGAGGGCCCGATCGTCGGCACGCTCATCTTCTTCCTGCTGCGCGAGCCGCTCGCGCCGTACGGGACCTGGTACCTGATCCTGCTCGGGGTGACGGCGGTCGTGGTCATGCTCAAGGCACCCAAGGGGCTCTGGGGCCTTTTCGCGGAGCGCTTCGATATCGCGCTGTTCCCGGTGCAGCGGCGATTGTTGCTCGGGACGGACGAAAAACCGGGCTGAGCCCCGCCTTGCGGATTTCGGGTGCGCACGCCGCGGTTTTCGCGGTCGGTTTCTTCGGTCTCGGCTTCGTGCCCATGATGACGGTCGCGGTGCCGCTCTGGGCGCTCGACATCGGGGCGACGCCCTTCATGATCGGCCTCGTGCTCGGCGCCCGTGCGGCGCTATCGGTGGTGCTGTCGATCCCGGGCGGCGCGCTGATGGACAGGCTCGGCATCAACCGGATTGCCGCGGCGGCGGCGATCGCGGCGGCCGTACTGTTTCCGCTCTACCCGGCGCTCCCCTCGGTCGCGGTGCTGATCGTCCTGCAACTTCTGACCGGGTTCGCGCAGGCGCTGGTGTGGATGGCCGCGCAGGCCCATGTCGGGCGGATCAACCGGGACGACCCCGGCCTGATGGGACGGTTCAGCTTCGTCTCCACCTCGGGCAACCTGGTCGCGCCGGTGCTTTGCGGAACCGCATGGGACGTGTTCGGTCCGGTCGGCGCCTTCTCCCTGATTGGGATCTGGGGGGTCGCTACCCTCGTCACGATCGGGTTTCTGCCCAAGGATGTGCGGCCGAACGAGTCGTCACGCGAGGGAACGGAGCGCCGATCCTGGCTCGGCGATTACCGCGACGCCTTCAGGATAATCAAAGTCCCGGCAGTCGCTTTCGTGGTCGCGTGCTCGTTCCTGATGACCTGCGTCCACGCGCTCCGGCATTCGTTCTACCCGGTCTATCTGGAATCGCTCGACTTCAGCGGAGTCACCATCGGCGTGCTGGTCGCGGTCGGTTCCGTGGTGGCGGGGCTCTCCGGGCTGACGGCCGGTCCGGTTTCGCGAAAGGTGAGCCCCAATATCCTGCTGGTCGTCACCATCGGCACCGCCGCGGCGTTGCTCTCAAGCGTGGTGCTCTTTCGCGAGTTCTGGCAGCTCCTCGGCGTCGCCACCGGGTGGGGCGTGTTCTCCGGCATCGCCTTTCCGCTGATGCTCTACGTGCTCGCGCGTTCGGTGAACGCGGAGCGGCAGGGGATCAGCGTCGGCATCAGGTCGACGGTCAACCGGTTCGCCGGCTTCGTCGTCCCCGTCGCCATGGGGGCCGCGGTCGACGGGTTCGGTCTTCAGACAGCGTTTTTTGTCTTCGGCGCGGTTATGCTGTCGGCGCTCGGCCTCATCGCGCTCCGCCTGTTGCCGCGGGCGGAGCGGGAGGCCGGATAACAGCTTCGCGGGCATGCCATGCAGATCACCGTCGGGACATCGGAATTCCAAAGCACGTTCTACACCCAGGCCGAGGCGATCGCGGCGGTCGCGAAAGAGAAGGGGGTCTTCGATCGCGTCGACATACTCGCAACCCCGACCGCGAGCGTCGGGAACGCCGAACGCCTCGAGGCCGGCGAGATCGAGTTCGGACTACTCGCCGCCAACTGGATCGGACGCGCGGCGCGGGGCGAGCCGCCGTTCGAACGCGCGCTCGACGTGCGCATGGCGGCACCGGCGAATTCGGGGCCGATGTTCTTCGTCGCGCTCCGCGACTCGGGGCTCGAGACGGTCGACGATTTGCGCGGCAGGCGGGTTTCCATCGGCCCCGCTGGAAGCGGCATGGCGCAGCACGTCGCGACCATGTTCGAAGTCCTGGGCATCGGCTTCGAGACCTTCGAGCAGGTCCATCTCAACTTCCTCGACGGCGCCAACGCCCTGGCGGCGGGGGAGATCGACGCCCAGTTCCAGTGTCCGATCCCCAACAAGGTGATGACCGGGCTCGCGGAACGGGCCGACATAAGGGTGCTCGATTACGGCGCCGGCCAGCTCGAAACCCTGATCGAGCGGGTCGGGTTCTACCGTCCCGCCCGGGTGAGGGCGCGCGCGCTGCGCGGCCACGAGCGCGACAGCGACCAGATCGGCGTGCTCAACGTGATCGCCACCCACGCCCGCACGCCCGACGACACGGTGGGCCGGCTGGCGCGGCTGATGGCGACGCAACATCGACGTCTGGCGGCGATCAATCCGCTGTTCGAAGGGTTGGACCGACTGTTCGATCCGTTGCGGAGCGATGGGGCGGCCGGCCTTACGATCGACGGCGTGCCGCTCCATCCGGCGGCCGCGTCAGCCTATCGCGAGCTTGGGCTGACAGGACCCTAAGGGGCTGCAAATTCCCGCACCAGGTCCAGAGCCAGGGCCTTGTTCTCGGGCGTGCCGCTGATCTGGAGGATGGGTTCCTCGATCCCGGCGTCGAGATAACCCGCGAGCAGCCTGCGGCAGTCGGCGGGCGTGCCGCCGACGCAGAACGCCTCGATGGCCTCGTCGGGGATCATCGCCGCGGCCGCCGGGAGGTCCCGCCGTCCGACGGCGTCCATGACCGCCTCGTGGTCGATCGCGAGTCCCGAGGTCGCGATGTTGTCTGCGTGGCGCGCGCTGCGGAACAGATACGCGAGCTTGGTCTTCAGGTCTTCGACCGCCGCCGTTCCGTCCGGCGAGACCGAGAAATAGATCAGGCTTGCGCGGCGGACCGCATCGCGGTCCCGTCCCGAAGCACCCAGCCCCTCCTCCGCGAAGGCGAGGCAGCGCCGGGTCGATTCGAGGGTGAGCCCGCCCGACAGCAGAACGCCGTCGGCGATCCGCCCGGAGAGGCGGAGCACCTGCGGTCCGGTCGAGGCGACATAGATCGGCGGCGCCACGGAGGGCGCGAAGTTCATGTAGGCGCCGTCGAGCCGGTATGCCGGAGCTTCGCGCCGCACCGGCTCGCCCGTCCAGAGCGCGCGCAGGTCGAAGACCATGTTGCCGATGGCGGCGACCGGACGCGCCGGCTCGTGGCCCGATTCCCTGAGATTGAGCAGGTTGCCGACCGACACCGCGACGGCGACCCGTCCCGGGGCCAGCTCCTCCAGCGTCGCGAGCGCCATCGCCGTCGGGGTCGGATGCCAGAGATAGGGGCTGATCGCGGTCGGCACGAGGCGGACGGTTTCGGTGGCGACGGCGATACCCGCGCAGGCGGTCACCGCCTCGCGCCAGCCCATGTGCTCGGCGACCCAGACACTCGCGGCTCCCGCCGCCTCCGCCCCCCGGGCGAGGCGGATCATCTCGCGCGCGTCGTCGAAGCCGTCGAAGACCACGCCGATTTCGACCGTCATTCCCGCACTCCCGCAGTCCCCCGCGCTTGATCCCGGCCGCCCCGGCTGTGATCTTGACGGAGCGGCAACGAAGGCGCGGGGCCATGCTCTACATCATCTACCAGATCGACAAGCCCGACTCGGAAGAGATTCGGGCGAGAACTCGGGAAGATCACTTCGCTTATCTCGACGCCCACGAGGACATCCTGGTGCTCGGCGGCGCGCTGCTCGGCGAGGACGGCAAGACTCGAACCGGGAGCGTGTTGATCGTCAACGTGCCTTCCAGAGACGAGGCCGAGGCGTTCTCCAGCAACGAACCGTTCCGCAGGGCCGGGTTGTTCGAACGGGTCGAAATCAACCGCATGCGCCGAGGACAGTGGAACCCGGCCGCCGCGCCGAAGACCGCCGAGGGCAACTGATCGCGTCGCAGCCGGTCAGGCGGCGATTCCTTCGGGCAGCGGGTCTTTCTCGCCGAGGACCGCCGTCCTGTAGATCTCGTTCATGCAGGCCCAGCGCGTCTTGACCGCGACGGTGGCGACCTCGACGGCGCGCGCGGCCATCTCCTCGGTCCGGACCAGGCGTTCGACGAGCTGGATCTGGCGGCTCGAATGGTCGGCGTCGGCGATGTAGTGCTCGGCGAAGAA
>JAPPHW010000046.1 GCA_028820945.1 Defluviicoccus sp. | reverse complement strand
GACGGCGACGGCAGCCTGCTGATGAACCTCGGCAGCCTCGTGACGATCGCCGAGGCGGCGCCGGAGAACCTGGTCCATTTCGTGGTCGAGAACGGCACTTACGAGGCGAACGGCGGCCACCCGATTCCGGGGAAGGGCCGGGTCGACTTCGCCGGCTTCGCGCGCGACGCCGGCTACCGGGAGGTCCATTCCTTCGACGGCCTGAACCGCTTCGCCGCGACGCTCCCGGAACTGCTCGCCGCGAAGGGGCCGGTGTTCGGTTGCCTCAAGGTCGAGCCCGGCCCGCCGCCCGAATACGACTACCCGCTGATCCACAGCGCCCGCATGCGCGAGACCTTCCGGGAAGCGATCCGCCCGTTCCTCGGCGGCGGGGAGGGATGAGGCGTGCTTCTCAGGCGAGCGGATTTGTCCACATCAGACCCGGAAACCGTGCCATGTCGGCGTCGGTCGAGTGAAGTTCGGCCTGATGCTCGATCGCCAGGGCGGCAAGATGCGCGTCCGTCGTCAGATTGCCGGCGGACCCCACCGCTTCGAGAAGCGAGAACAGAATGTCGGCGTGACGGTCTCCGGGGTGGACGATTACCGTCTGCGGTCTGCCCAGCCATGTTCGAACCTGCCGGCAGGCGCCGACCGCGTCGAACGGGTTGTCGAAGACCCTGGGATTCGTGGCGATGCGCACGAAACCCAGGATAGTCACCCAAGGAAGGCCGACGTTGACGGCCCCGTTCATCAGGGTTTCCCACCATTCCCTTGCCGCCCGGTGCCGGGCGGATTGCGAATCGTGGGCGTGCAGCAGCAGGTTGACGTCGGGAACGATCACCGGCCGTAGCGACCGGCGATTTCTTCGACCTCCGTCTCGTCGACAAGCTGGTTGAGCCTGTCCCGGTCGAAGCCCGGCTTCAGGCCGAACGCGTGGGGCTCGACCTTGTAGCGGGACGACCGGGGCGGCTTGCCCCGCGCGCCGAGCCCGAGTCGCAAGGCGTCGTTGACGACCGACTTCATACTGCTGTCGGTGCGGCGCATTTCTCGCTTGAGAAGTTGCTCGACATCCGGTTCGAGCGTCAATGTGGTTCGCATGAGTGCATCATGATGCGCACTGAAATCGCTGTCAAGATGCCGGACGATCTGCCTCACCCCAGCCCGTAAAACGCCCGGGCGTTGTCGTCGAGGATCTTGTCGACCACGCGGGGTTCGACCCGGCCGTCGCTCTTGAGGAGGCGCAGCGCCTCGATCTCGGTCGCGGTGTCGGCGTGGCCGTAATCGGTGCCGATGACCACATGGTCCTCGCCGGTGTAGCCGAGCACGTAGGGCAGATCGTCGGTCACCTGGCAGGCGACCCAGATGTTGTTGCGCCGAAGCACGTCTTCGCCGAGCTCTTGGCCCTTCCTCCTGAAACGGATGGAGAGGTCGTTCAGCACATACGGGACCCACTGGCTCGACACCTCGATGAAGCCCCAGCGCACCCCGGGGAAGCGGTCGGGAATGCCGTGATAGACCAGGGTGTGGAAGGCGCCGATGGTCGCGAGCTTGAACTTCGAGAACCCGGAATCGTCGAGGAAGAAGCGGTGCATCGTCGGGCTGTTGGTCGCCGAGTGGATGCAGACCGGCAGGTCGCGACTCTGCGCCGCCTCGTAGACCGGGAAGAAATAGGGGTCGTTCAGCGTGCGGTCGCATTCGAGCCCGCGCAGGAAGATGCCGACCGCGCCGTTGTCCTCGGCGAAGTCGAGCTCCTCGTCCAGCCGGTCCAGGGACAGGAGCGGCGGCGACATTACCCAGCGCAGCCGCTCCGGCGCCTGGCGCCAGATATCGGCGAGCCAGCGGTTGTAGCTCCGGGCGAGCGCCAGCTCGACGCCCGCCTTCATGGTGATCGGGCGGAGGAACAGCGTCGGGTAGAGCACCTGGATGTCGACGTCGAGCCGGTCCATGTGGGCGAGCCTCCCCGGGACGTCGCGCATCTCGCGGGTGTCGGCGGTGGTGTCGCTGCCGACATTGTCCTCCTTGGGCAGGATCGAGCCGTCGATCACCCAGTACTCCTCGACCGCCTGGCCCTCGAGCCCGCGATCCTGGGCGCCGGAGGAGCGGGTGACGACCATCGGCGTACAGCCCTCCTCGTCGTCGCGCAGATAGCGCCAGGTCTCCGGCGTCTCCAGGACATGGGCATCGGCATCGATCGTCGTCATCGCAATCCTCGCTCTATTCCGCCAACGGCGCGCGGCATCTTGCGGTCTTGGGCGGGACCTGGCAACGCGGCGGCGTTACGCTCTGTTCCCATCGCCGCCCGCCGCGTCGTCGAGGGCCGTGGTCCGCAGATACGCGTCCCGCCCTTCGAGCCGCGACCGGTACGACCCGAACGCCGGCCGTTTCTCGATCGGGTCGAAATGCAGCCCCCTGAAAAACGGTTGGTTTCGAAGAGCGCTGACCCGAACGAGATGGACGCGCTGCGTGACCATCGATTCTTATCCGTCTTACGACACATTATCCTTATTCAATAAACTGGGATAAGATGGCTTGAAATGGACCCGAGGCAGAACCCCTACGCGCCTGGCGCCGGCACTCCGCCCCCCGAGCTTGCGGGGCGCGACGAGCTGATCGAGCGCGCCGCCGTAGCGCTGGACCGCATTCGCGCCGGGAGGTCCGCGCGAAGCTTTATCCTTTACGGATTACGCGGAGTCGGCAAGACCGTCCTGCTCAACCGCATCCGCTTGGACGCCGAGGCGCGCGGCATCGCCAGTGTCAGAATGGAGGCCCCGGAGGAGCGGTCGCTTCCAGGCCTGCTCGTTCCGGCCCTGCGCGCGACGCTCTTGCGTTTGAGCGGCGGCCAGGCGCTCAAGGACAATTTACTGAAAGGCATGCGGGCGCTCGCGAGCTTCGCCAAGGCTCTCAGGGTCAAATATCGGGATGTCGAATTCAGCATCGATGTCGAACCCGAAACCGGGCTGGCCGACAGCAGCGACCTCGACACGGATCTCACGGACCTCTTTCTGACCCTCGGCAAGGCGGCGGGCGACCGCGCCACCGCGATCGTACTCTTCATCGATGAATTGCAATACGTGCCGGAAGACCAGCTTGCCTCACTGATTACTGCCCTCCATGCCGCGAACCAGGAGCAGTTGCCGATCACCATGGTGGCGGCGGGACTGCCCCAGCTGGTCCGGCGGACCGGCGACGCCAAGTCTTACGCGGAGCGACTATTCGAATTCGCCCCCGTCGATCGCCTCGGCGACGACGACGCCCGCGATGCTCTGGTCGTGCCCGCTTCCAAAGAGGGGGTCGCCTTCAACCCTGACGCGATATGCGAAATTCTACGTCAGACGAGTGGCTATCCTTATTTCCTCCAGGAGTGGGGCAAGCACAGCTGGGACGTCGCTGACGCTTCCCCGATTGAGCTCGACGACGCGCAGCGCGCGACGACCGCGGCGCTCGCGGAGCTCGACGCGAGCTTTTTCCGCGTGCGCTTCGATAGGCTGACGCCGACCCAAAAGCTCTATATGCGTGCCATGGCCGAGCTCGGGCCCGGGCCCCATCGATCCGGCGATATTGCCCTCATCCTGGATCGGAAGGTCACCACGGTCGCTCCCGTCAGGAACTCGCTCATCGCCAAGGGCATGATTTACAGCCCCGCCCACGGCGAAACGGCGTTCACCGTGCCGCTCTTCGACGAATTCATGAAGCGGATCATGTCGCAACCATGAGGATCGCGGCGCGCCACCGTCGCGAATGCGGATTGACGGCCCGACCGCCGGAGCAGACCCGTGCAAGCGTCAGTCATCGACGTCGACCTCGCCGCCCGCCGCGTCGTCGAGAGCCGTGGCCCGCAGATATGCGTCCCGCCCTTCGAGCCGGGACCGGTACGCCTCGAACGCCGGCCGCTTTTCGATCAGGTCGTAATGGAGCCCCCAGAGGATGTGCGAGCCGACATAGACATCGGCGGCCGTGAAGCTATCGCCCGCCACGTGGCCGCCGCCCTCGACGGCCTTCTCCAGCGTGTCCATGACCAGGGAGAAATTGCCGTACCCCACCATCGCTTCCTTGTCCTCCGGCGGAGCGAGGCCGAAATTGCGGTTGGTCACGGCGGCTTCGAGCGGCCCGGCGGCGAAGAACAGCCAGCGGTAATAGGCACCCCGCTCTCCCGCCGGCGGCGCGAGCCCGGCCTCGGGGAAAGCGTCGGCGAGATAGGCGCAGATCGCCGGCGCTTCGGTGACGACCGCCGCGCCATGCCGGATCGCCGGCACCTTCCCCATCGGGTTGATCGCGAGATAGTCGGGCGACTTCATCGGCGGCCCGTATTCCACGATCTCCGTCCGGTACGGAACCGTCAGCTCCTCCAGCATCCAGCGCACGATGCGCCCGCGCGACATGGGGTTGGTGTAGAAGACGATTTCTTCGGCCATGTCGGGCCTCCCGTGCATTTGCCCCGCTAGTGTCCCGTTTCGGAGGTTCGTTGGCATGCGGTCGAGCGTTTCCCTCACGTCGTCATGCCCGGACTTGTTCCATTGCTGTCCGGTTTAGATTATCGGGGCGGGCGCGAGGCGTTGGTACAGGCGGGTTTCCGGCCCTTCCGCCAGGTCGGGACACCGATCCCGGTCCGCCCGCACCCGCCGTCCTTTCTCCCCCGCTGTCACCCCGGACTTGTTCCGGGGTCCAGGGCCACAGGCACCGCCCTCGCCCGGCTTCCCTGGACCCCGGAACAAGTCCGGGGTGACAGCGGGGGGCGGAGACAGTCTCGCTCATGGGCGCGGCGCCCGTGTCGAAATTCTAAACCGGACAGCAGTGGACTTGTTCCGGGCATGACGGTGGGGGGACGGCGGTGAGGGTGCCGTTGCACATGGCTGCAAACTTCCGAACCGGCACTATAGCGTATCCGTTCCGGTTGGAAGCGGCGGACACAGTCCGACCGTGACGCGTCCCTCGATACGGCGCTGTCGCGCCTACTCGGGATGAGGGG
>JAPPHW010000278.1:1909-4947 GCA_028820945.1 Defluviicoccus sp. | reverse complement strand
CCATCGCCCAGGGCTGCGGCACCAGCGAGACCGGCTGGATCGCGGGCTCCAACGAGCGCACCAGGCGGATGGGCTCGGTCGGCCGGCCGCACGCCTACCAGAACCTCGCCATCGTCGACGAAGACGGCAACCCGCTGCCGGCGGGCGAGATCGGCGCCATCGAGATGGGCCGCCATCCCGACAACGAATTCCGCTATCTCGCCGAGGACGGCGGCTACCGGGTCAACTCCAGGGGCCGCGCGCGGACCGGCGACCTCGGCTATCTCGACGCCGACGGCTATCTCTACATCACCGGCCGGGCGAGGGACCTGATCATTCGGGGCGGGATCAACATCGCGCCGACCGAGATCGACAATCTGGTGCTGCAGATGCCGGGCGTCGCCGAAGCCGCCACCGTCGGCGTCCCCGACCGGATCTACGGCGAGGAGGTCGCGGTCTATGTCGTGCCGAAGCCGGGCGCGGCGCTCGACGAGGCCGCCGTGCTCGCCCATTGCGAGGCCGCGCTGCCGCACGCCAAGCGGCCCAAGGAGGCGATCTTCCGTAGCTCGCTCCCCAAGACCGAGCGCGGCAAGATGGACCGCAAGGCCCTGGTCGAGGAATGGCGCGAGAGCCGGCAAACCGCCGCCGGCGCCTGAGGAGATACGAGATGGACGGTACCCGAACCTGCACCCGCCCGCCGCAGACCTTCCGCTACGAGAAGCCGGAGGCGCAGACGGGGGACAAAGCGATCGTCTCGCTCTGCCAGACCGACATCGTCCGCGGCGCGGTCCAGGTGGTGCGCGAGGGCGGCGACAACAACCTCCATTCCCACAAGGGGATGGACGGGTTCTGGATGGTGCTCAAGGGAAGGGTGCGCTGGCACGGCCCGGACGGCGTCATCGGCGAGTTCGGCGTGCACGAGGGAATCGTCATGCCGCGCAATTCGCAATACTGGTTCGAGTCGGTGGGCGAGGACACGCTGGAGCTCCTCCAGGTCGTCGCCTTCGACCGGAGCGTCAGGAACGAACGCGTCGACGTCGAGCCGCGCAAGTTCGATGTCGACGCGACCGAGAGGTTCGACGGACGGACCTCCTGAACCCCTTCCCCGGATTTCCGCACAGTCAGGACAACGAAATGGCCGATCGCCCGAACTTCCTTCTCGTCATTACCGACCAGCAGCGCGCCGATTACCTCGCCTGCGCCGGGCATCCGGTGCTTCGGACGCCCCATATCGATTCCATCGCCGAGGGCGGGCGGCGCTTCGACCGGTTCTACGTCGCGACGCCGGTCTGCATGCCCAACCGCTCGTCGCTGATGACCGGGCGGATGCCGTCGCTGCACGGCGTGCGCTCGAACGGCACCGCGCTCAACCTGCGGGCCAACACCTTCGTCGATTTGATGCGGGTGCACGGCTACCGGACGGCGCTCCTGGGCAAGAGCCACCTCCAGAACATGACCGGCCTGCCGGCGCTCCTCGAACGCAAGGACCCGCCGGAGAGCCATCTCCTGCCGCCCGCCGATTTCAAGGAGGCGATGCGGCGGACCGACGCGGACGGGCCGGTCGACGTGGAATCGCCGCACGGCTGGCGCGACGATCCGGACTGGGACCTGTTCTACCCGTTCTACGGATTCGAGCGCGTCGACCTCTGCACCGAGCACGGCGACCTGGTGGGCGGGCATTACTGGCAATGGCTCAAGGAACGCCACGCCGACCCGGCGAGCCTGCGCGGGTCGGACAACGCGCTGCCGCACGACTACACGATGCCGCAGGCCTGGCGGACCGCGGTGCCGGAGGAGCTCTACCCCACCCGCTACGTCGCCGAGCGCACGGTGGATTTCCTCGAGGCCCATGCGAAAGAGGGCGGCGATACGCCGTTCTTCGCGATGGCGTCGTTCCCCGACCCGCACCACCCCTTCACCCCGCCCGGCAAGTACTGGAGCATGTACGACCCGGACGACATGACGCTGGACGCCTCCTTCGCGGCCAACGCCGAGCCGCCGCCGCACGTCCGCTGGGCGCGCGAACGCCGCGAGGCCGGCGACGCGGTGACCAACAGCCAGTCGCTCTTCGCGGTCTCCGAGCGCGAGGCGAGGGAGGCCTGCGCGCTCACCTGCGGGATGATCGCGATGATCGACGACGCGGTGGGGGAGATCCTGTCGACGCTGGACCGCCTCGGGCTCTCCGACGACACGGTGGTGATCTTCACCGCCGACCACGGCGACTATCTCGGCGACCACCGGATCGTGCTCAAGGGGCCGGTCCACTATCAGAGCCTGATCCGCGTGCCGTTCCTGTGGAAGGACACCGCCGGCCGCGCCGCGCCGGTGGGCGCGAGCGAGACGCTCGCCGGCACGCTCGACATCGCCCGCACGGTCCTCGATCGTGCCGAGATCGCCCCCTATAACGGCATCCAGGGCAAGTCGCTGATGCCGCTGATCGACGGTGGCCTCGACGACGCGGACGCGGACATCGTCATCGAGGACGACCAGCAGCGCACCATCCTCGGCTTCGACGCGGCGCCCCGCGTCCGGACCCTGGTGACGCAACGCTGGCGCATGACGCTCTACGACCGCACCGAGTGGGGCGAGCTCTACGACCTCGAGAACGACCCGTCCGAGCTGGTCAACCTCTGGGACGACCCGGCCGCCGCGAGCGCGAAGGCCGAATGCATGGAACGCCTCGCCCGCCGGCAGATGGACCTCGTCGACCGCAGCCCGTTCCCGACGAACAGGGCATAGGGGGCAACCGCCTTTCGTCCGTCATGCCCGGACTTGTTCCGGGCATCTCGTTCCGCAGGCTCCGCCGGACGCGGCGTGACCGGCGTGGATGCCCGGAACAAGTCCGGGCATGACGCGGGTGAGCGAGAGACTGTCCGCTGCACTGAACATGCTCCCAAAGTCAACGGTTGTCATTTGACAACTACCGTGCAGACCCTACATTGGAAGAGCAGCGCGATCTCAGGCCGCGCAACGAAGGACCACGACAATGACCGCTGTGTCCGAGTTCGAGTTCGACCTGGTGTTCGCGCTGCCGGACGGCCCGGCGGACGAGGATGCCG
>JAPPHW010000278.1:0-1809 GCA_028820945.1 Defluviicoccus sp. | reverse complement strand
TTCGAGTTCGACCTGGTGTTCGCGCTGCCGGACGGCCCGGCGGACGAGGATGCCGTTCTGGACGCGCTCTACGAGGCGGGGTGCGAGGACGCCGTTATCGGTCTCGGCGCGTCGGGGCTCGTCGGGGTGGGCCTCACGCGTTCCGGCCGCGATCCCGAAACGGTTATCTCGGAGACCGTGGCGCGGCTCGTGAAGGGCCTCCCGGCGGGGACGCGGCTGCGCGAGGTCCGGCCGGACCTGGTGAGCCTGGCCGACGTGGCGGCGCGGCTCAAGGTGAGCCGGCAGGCGCTGCAAAAGAGGCCGATGCCGCCCCCGTCCCTGGGCGGGCTCTACCGGGCATCCGAGATGCCGCCTTATCTGGAGGCGGTCCCGGGCAAGGTCAGCGACGGTCTGCGCGACGCCCAAGCCTGGTTCGCGGCGGCTCCGGGGGCGCAGCGGGTCAACGCCCGGATCGGCCTGGCGGCGTTCGGGCGAGGGCGGAAGACCTCCTGAACCCGCGGCTCTACCGCAGGTTCAGCATCAGGTTCGGCAACAGCAGCGCGATGTCTGGGACGGCGACGATCAGGGCGAGGCCGGCCAGCGTGGCCGCCAGGAACGGCCAGACCCCGTTGAAGATGGTCCAGATCTCGACGTCCTCAAGCACCGTCTTGACCATGAAGACGTTCATCCCGATGGGCGGCGTGATCAGGCCGATCTCGACCACGACGATGATCACGATGCCGAACCAGATCGGGTCCACGCCGAGCGAATCGACGATCGGGAAGAATACCGGCACCGTCAGCAGCAGCATGGCGAGGCTGTCGAAGACGCAGCCCAGCACGACGTAGATCGCGCAGATGATCAGGATCACGCCGATCGTCGGCACGTCGAAGGCCTGGATCAGCGCGACCATGGCGTCGGGCAGCCCGGCGAGGTTGATGAAGTTGGAGAACACCAGCGCGCCGAAGCCCACCATGAAGATCATCGCCGTGGTCCGCCCGGCGTCGATCAGCGCGTCGACCGTCGAGGACAGCGCGAGCCTGCGCCGCCCCATGGCGAAGAGCATCGCGCCGGCGGCGCCGATCGCGGCCGCCTCGGTCGGGGTGAATATGCCGAGATAGATGCCGCCGAGCACCAGCAGGAAGAGCACGACCACGCCCCAGACCTTGCCAAGGGCGCGCCAGCGCACGGACCATGCGGCCCGCTCGCCGGGCGGTCCCATCTCCGGCCTCAGCGCGGTCAACAGCGCGATGGCGCCGAAATAGAGCACCACCAGGAGGAGTCCCGGGATCACGCCGGCGACGAACAGCTTGCCGATATCGGTCTCGGTCAGGATCCCGTAGATCACCATCGGCACGCTGGGCGGGATCAGGATGCCGAGGGTGCCGCCGGCCGCGATGGTTCCCGCCGCGAGGCTGTCGGCGTAGCGGAACCGGCGCATCGGCGCCATGGCGACCTTGCTCATGGTCGCCGCGGTCGCCAGCGAGGAGCCCGAGACCGCGGCGAACCCGGCGCAGGCCCCGACGGTCGCCATGGCGAGCCCGCCCCGGCGGTGCCCGAGCCACGCGTTGGTCGCGTCGTAGAGCTCCTCCGACAGCCGGGCGCGGTGAATGAAGGTCCCCATCAGGACGAACAGGGGAAGCACCGTAAAGCCGTAGGTGGTCGAGAGGTCGAGCACCTGCTGGCCCGCCATCGACAGCGCCGCCGTCATGTTGCGGACGAAGAAGAAGCCGACGATGCCCACCAGCAGCATCGAGACCCCGAGCGGGATGCCGAGGAAGGCGAGCCCCAGTATGGCGCCGAACCCGATGAGCGATTCGACCATGCCCG
>JAPPHW010000344.1 GCA_028820945.1 Defluviicoccus sp. | reverse complement strand
TCTCGACCGCGGGCGACACCGAGACCGAGAAATCGGCGTAGGAGCCCCGGTCGACGACCAGACGCCAGCCGCTCATGCGCCGCCCCTGCGGTCGACGGTCACCGGGCCGTCTTCGAGCGCGGCGGCGAGCGCGATCCGGTCGGCGCCGATCAGGGTCTGGCTCCTGAACCGTTCGGCGACGGTTTCCAGCGCATCGTCGTCCGCGCTGCCTTCGAGGGTCAGGGCGAGCCGGTCGCGGCCCCGCTCGCTCTCGACGAAGATTCGGTATTTCCCGGTCAGCCCCTCGATGCCGAGGAGCACGGCGCGGACTTCGGACGGGTAGACCTTGACCCCCTTGACCTTCACCATCTCGTCGGTGCGGCCGAAAACCACGCGCGGCAGGCTCACCGTCCGGCCGTGCACCGGCGCTGTCGTCCGCCGGATCGTAAGGTCGCCGGTTCTGTAGCGGACGAGCGGCTGCGCTTCCTTCACAAGGTGGGTCAGCACGAGTTCGCCGCGCTCCCCGTCGGCCACCGGTTCGAGCGTCTCGGGATCGATTACCTCGGCGTGAACGAGTTCGTCGAACACGTGAACGCCTTCGCCGCCGGGGAAAGTGCGCGCGACCGGCAGGAACTCGGACAGCGAGAACGCGTCGACCAGCATGGTATCCGGCATCGCGGCCCGCACCCGCGCATAGAGCGCGGCGTTGCCGGTAAACGGCTCGCCGCCGGCGAAGAACACCTTCGGCGGCTCGAGCCCCGCCTCGATCAGGCGCAGCGAGAAGCTCGGATTGCCGGCCAGCACGGTCACGCCGTGACCGTTGCACAGCTCGACCGCGCGCTTCGCCTCGCCGGGCCCGAGCGGGATACAGGCGACGCCATGGGCCTCCATCTGCGACTGGTAGAACAGGCCGGCGACGAACAGGTGGTAGCCGAAGGTCACCGCGCAGACATCGCCTTCGCCGATTCCGCAGGCGGCGAGATGGGTGCCGGCGGCCGCGATCGTGCGCTCGAGGTCGCCACGGGTCTGGAAGATCGGCACCAGCGACGGACCCATCGGCGTCAGGTTGATGCGCACGGGCTTCGCTCCGCCGAACGCGCCGTAGCCGGGGTTTGCCATCTCGGCGGCGAAATCCGCCCGAGTCATCAGCGGTACGGCGGCGGCGAACTCCTCCTCGTCCGCGACCGCCCTGGGCAGTCGTCCGCGATAGAACGGATGGGCTCGGAGCCGCTCCAGCGCCCCTTTGACGGCCTCCGTCGGGAAGGCCATCAGCGTTTGGCGTCGGCGAGCGCCGCCGAGTCGTCGTAGGCCGTCAGCACGTTGAGCACCGCCTGGCGCTTCTCGACCTCGACCGCCTTGAGCCCGCGCTCCAGCGCACCCGGAAGCGCGTCCGGCGTCTCGACCTCCTCGCCATAGCCGCCCGAGGCCTCGACGACCTTGTGATAAGCCGGCGCGGGCTCGAGATAGGTGAGCGGCGCCCGGTTGGCGCGGGAGGCGGCGCCGTCCGGATGGAGGCCGAGCGTCGCCTTCCGAACCGATCCCCACATCCGGTTGTTGAGAATCACCGTCAGCACCGGCAGGTCGTTGGCGGCGGAGACGAAATGCGCGGGCGTCGGGTTGCCGAACATGTAGGAACCGTCGCCGACGACGCAGAACACCCGGCGGTCGCCGTATCCGAGCTTCACCCCGAGCGAGGCGCCCATGCCCCAGCCGAGCCCGCCGGCCGGGCTGGTGGCGAAGAAGGTGCCGGGCTCGCGGAAATCGATATTGCCGAGGGCGAGCTGGGACTCGCTCACCATCACGTCGCCGTCGTCCTTGATCTCGTCGATGCAGTGGGCGATCCAGGCGGCGTCGGTGGCGCCGCGAGTCCTGGCGGCTTCGATCCGCGCCGCACGCGCTTCCGCCGCGGCCGCCTTGCGCCGGGCGGCGCGCGCCCTGCGTTCGTCGATGCGGCCGTCGGCCCCGTCGCCCAACGCCTCGGACAGCGCCGCAAGCCCGAGGCTCGATTCCGCGGTAATCGCGAGATCGCAGGGATAGCCCCTCACCGGATAGGTGCTGAACAACGGGTCGACGCCCATGTGGATCACCTTGGCGTCGGGGTTCGGGCTGTGCAGGCTCGGGATCCATGGGACGTCGCAATCGATGACCAGGACCAGATCGGCTTCCCCGAGCAGCCCCCCCGGCTCGAAGCCCATGTGCATTTCGTGATCGGTGGGCAGCGGGACGTAACGCGGCCGGTAGGTGACCACCGGCAGGGCGAAACGCTCGGCGAGGTCGGTCAGCGCCCGCGCGGAGGCCGGGTTCTGGCCCGCGCTCGCGGTGATGACCAGCGGGGTCTTCGCCGCCGCGATCCAATCCGCCGCCCGGTCGATCGCGTTGGGGTCGGGCGCGGGGCTGGTAGCGGCGAGCCGGCGCGACGGGCTCTCAAAGGCGAAGCCGTCCGGCTTCTCGGCCAGCACCTCGCGCGGCAGGGTGAGATAGACCGGCCCCCTGGGCTCGTTCATCGCCACGTTGACCGCGCGGTCGACGATGGTCTCCAGTTGACGGGCGTTGCGCAGCTCGTAGTCCCACTTGACCATTTCGCGGACCATGCCCGCCTGGTCGAACATCTCCTGGCCCCAGTGGATGTAGATCGACCGCGCGCCGGGGGCGCCGGTCTCGGTCAGCGGCGTCCTGCCCGAGGTGAAGATGATCGGCACGTTCTCGCGCGCCGCGTTGGTGATTCCGCAGATCGCGTTGGCGGTGCCGACATTGACATGGACCATCACCGCCTGCGGCTTGCCGGTGGCGAGGAAATAGCCGTGCGCCATGGCAACCGCGAGATTCTCGTGCGGCACCGTCATCGGCGTCGGCGCTTCGGTCCCTTCGGTGACGGACTTCGACAGCGCCTCGATGACCGACGCGAAATCGGTCCCCGCGTTGCCGAACAGATAGTCGACGCCCCGGTCCTTGAGGAGCGCGAGATAGGCTTCCGCCAGGCTGTCGACCTGGATGGTTTCCTGCGGCATGGGGGTCTCCCTTCGCGGCGGCTGCGGGCCGCGTCACTATAGGTGTTCGGTACGGGTGAGTGAATTCGGGACCACGGGATCGGCGATGGCGGTACGCTTGGCTCTGTTCTACGCGGCGGTCTTTCTGTTCGTCGGCGTGGCGCTGCCGTTCTGGCCGATCTGGCTGACCGCGAAGGGAATGAGCGCGACCGAGATCGGACTCCTGATCACCGCAAGCGCCTGGATTCGAATCGCCGCGCCGGCGGTGGCCGCCCATGTCGCGGACCGACGCGGGCGTCGACGCGGGGTCCTGATTTTCCTCGCCGGAACCTCGCTGGCGGTGCACCTGCTGTTCCTCGTCGCGGAAGGGTTCGCGGCGTTGCTCGCCGTCAGCATCCTCGCCGCGATCGCCTTCAACCCGATCATCCCGATGGGCGAGAACATGACCCTGCTCGCCTCCCGCGAGCGCGGGTTCGATTACGGCCGCGTCAGGCTGTGGGGCTCGTTCGCCTTCATCGTGGGGGCGACGGCGGGCGGGCGGATGGTGGGCGATGCCGGCGCCGACATAATCCTGTGGCTCGTCCTCGGCACGCTCGTCTTGACGGTGCTGGCGTCGCTCGCGATGCCGGAGACCGGATCGCCGCCGGCGCGCCGCCGGGTGCCGGCCGCCGCGCTGCTCTCGGAACCGTCCATGGCGGTGTTCCTCGTCACCGCTTCGCTGATCCAGGCGAGCCACGCGGCGGCATACGGGTTCGCGACGCTCGCCTGGCGCGATTCCGGGATTGGCGACGACGTCATCGGCCTCCTGTGGGCCGAGGGCGTTCTCGCCGAGATCGTCCTGTTCGCGCTGGGCGGCGGGCTCGCCGCCCGGCTGGGTCCGGCCCGGCTGCTCGCCGTCGCGGCCGTCGCGGGGATCGTCCGGTGGCTCGGATTCGCCATCGAGCCCGGGCTCGGGCTGCTCGTCTTCCTCCAGGCGCTGCACGCGCTCACCTTCGGCGCGGCCCACCTGGGGGCCATGCTCTACATCGTCCGTTCCGTCCCGCCGGAGCATTCGGCGAGCGCGCAGGCGCTTTATTCGGGCGCGGCGATGGGGCTGGTGATGGGCGGCGCCACGATCCTCGCCGGCGCGCTCTACGACGATGTCGGCGCGGGCGCGTTTTACGCCATGGCGGCGATGTCGGCGGGCGGGCTGATCGGCGCCCTGGCGCTGGGACGGCTTACGCCGAGCGCTGCCCGGAGCGCAGGAACTCGCGCCTGACCTCGTAGAACCCGCCGAGCCAAAGCGGGTAGTAGACGTGGTCGTCGTGGGCGTCGTCCCCCTCGGGATGCACCAGCACCACCAGCCCGTCCCGGTTGTACATCAGCCAGGGCACGAACTCGGCGAACAACTCCTTGTCGAAGGCGACCTGGAACATCGGTTCCGGGTGCGGGCCGACCGGGCGATCGCGGAATCGGCCCATGACGATGTCGAAGCCCCATTTCTCCCAGATCCGCCCGCGCAGCCGGGCGGCGGTCTCGCGGGTTCCCTCGTCGTAGTAGATGTGGGCGTGGTAGCCGGTGATCCTGGTGTGATCGCCCGGCGGGAAGTCGTCGTCTTTCACGATCCTCTCCTCGCGTTGGGCCGAAGCCTATAGCGTATCCGTCACGGGTGGAACCGCGGCGACACTTCGTCCGTCATGCCGGGCCTCGTTCCGGGGAATGCGCGGGCGCTTCGAGGCATCGCGTTCGACGGTCGTCCCCGTCGTGGCGCGGGGGTGTGAACCACAGTTGACAGTCCGGCGACCCGGCCCCGCCTCCGGGGCGGTCGCGCCGGGTTTCCGATCCGATCCCGCAGCAATCCCCGCCAACGCGCTGGCGTGGTGGGAAGATCCGCCGGTCCCGCACCCTCCGGACGGAGCGGACGGGGGAACTGTCGCGTCCCCGGGGGACGGAAAAAATAGTCCCATATCGGGACAATGTTTCACGTGAAACATAGGTCAACATTGCTGACCTTTGTTTCACGTGAAAC
>JAPPHW010000348.1:338-5018 GCA_028820945.1 Defluviicoccus sp. | reverse complement strand
TGATCATGTTGTAGTCTTCGAGCGCGACATGGCCGTGGCTCTCGCCGAACGGCGCTTCGGGTTCGACGAGCTCGGTGTCGATCGACCCCTCGATGACGATCTCCGAATCGGCCGGGACGGTCAGATCGACCGTCCTGCACCGGACCGTCTCGATCGGCGCGCCAACGATCCCGCCGGCCACCGCGACCTCGTCCAGCCCCATCTGCAGCTTCTGCGGCGCGCAATAGGCCACGGCCGGCGGCGGGCCGAGGACGATGGCGCAGGGCATGGGCTCGCCGCGTTCGCGATATTGCAGCCAGTGCCGATAGCCTTCCGCGCCGCCGGAGCGCGTGGCCATGCGGACCGCCAGCCGGTCCGGCGCCTTCAGCCCCGCCCGGTAGGTGCCCATGTTCTGGACTCCGGTTTCCGGGTTCTTCGTCACGCAGCCGGTGGCGGTCAGGTAGGGCGCTGCGTCGAAGCCAGGCGTCGAAATCGGCACCGGGAGCGCGTCGAGACCCCTCCCCTCGCCCAGCAACGCATCGCCCTCGAGCACGACTTCCTGGCAGGGCGCGCGCACCACTTCCTCGGGAGAGATGGGATTGGCGATGGCCTCGTTCCACCTGTCGCCGATCTCGTCCGCCGGAACCCCCATGCCGATGCTGTAGATCGCGGCGTTGGCGGCGAGCGCGCCGACGACCACGGGCATGTCGTAGTCCCGGCCCTTCGCGTCGGTGACGTCGGTGAAAAGGAAGGCCTTGCGCTGGTCTTCGTTCAGCCCGCCGCGGAACTGCCAGCGGACCAGCGGATGCATCTCGGCATCCTTGTCGATCCGCTCGTCGACGCGGAACAGGAGCCCGGCCCGGTCGAGCGCGTCGAGATGGTCGCGGAAATCCGGATAGGCGCGTTGCGCTTTCGGTTCGAGGCGGGTGGCGGCCATCTACCACATGGCCGAGCCGCCATCGACGACGATGGTCTGACCCGTCACGAAATCGCTGTCGGAAGAGGCGAGATAGAGACAGGCGCCGACCAGGTCTTCCGGCGTCTCGTCCTTCTTGATGGCGCGCGTCGCCCGCGTCCGCTCCGGCCCGCCGCCCATCCAGTTGGTCCGCTTGAGCACGTTCTCGGACATCGTGGAGCCCGGCGCGATGGCGTTCACGCATATATTGTCGTCGCCGAGCTCGCGGGCGAGCGCGCGGGTAATGCCGAGCACGGCGGCCTTGGACGCGTCGTAATGCAGGAAGAACGGCGAGCCCTTGAAGATTCGCCCGGTGCAGATGGAGATCACCTTGCCGTATTTCTTCTTGCGCATCTCGGGTACCGCAGCCTTGCAGCAGAGCCAGACGCCCTTGGCGTTGACGGCGAGCACCTTGTCCCATTCCTCGACCGAGATTTCGTCGAAGGCCTTGCGTTCCACGGCGGTGAAGACGGCGGCGTTGTTGACGACGATGTCGAGTCCGCCGAACGCTTCGACCGTCTTCGCCACCATCGCCTTGCAGGACTCCTCGTCGGCGACGTCGGTCGGCACGTCGATGGCCTCGGCGCCGCCCGACCTCAGTTCCTCGACCACCCCGGCGCCCGAATCCAGGTCGGCGATGGCGATCCTCGCTCCTTCCGCCGCCATGGCGCGGGCGAACGCGGCGCCGATCCCCTGCGCGGCGCCGGTGACTATCGCGACGCGTCCGTCAAGCCGTCCCATGTGAGCTCTCCCTCCTCGCTTGCCGAGCCGCTCGCCCCGGGGTTCCCCTCGTCCAGCGTGCGAACCTCGGTGTTCATCGACACGTCGCCGCGCCGGCGCTGGGCGATGATCCGCCCGGTCTCCCAATATTCGCTGCGCACGGCGCGGCGCGCCATCGTTTCCAGATCCTCGTTCCACTCGCCGAGATCGTAGCCGAACCACGGCCGCTCCGGCCTCAGCTTCGGCAGGCCGAGCTCGTTCCAGATCTCGGCCGCCGCCTCCATGTACTGGCGCTTGGGCAGCGACACCGGCGGGAAGGTCTCCTTCAGCGTCGCGTCCACCAGCACCGCTGAATCCTCGGAGTCGAGCAGGCTGCGCGGGCCGTGGCCCTCGTCCTTGTGCTTGAGGATCTCAACGTCGCGATGCGGCTTGGAGCGGTAGGACATCGCCCAGAAGACGGCGTTGGTGTCGTCGGGGTCGATGTCCTCGTTGACCGCGATCACCCACTTGCCTTCGGCGCGGCGCAGCGAGGCGACGCCGTAGAGCGCGCGCCAGATCTCGGTGCGCGGCGTCTCGCGCGCGACGACGACGACGATCAGCTTGTGCAGCGAGGTAAGCGGCTCGTGGGTGGCGACGTGCTTCACCCCCTTGATGCCGAGATGGTCGCGCAGATGCTCGATCTGCGCCGCCTCGTAGGCGGGCCGCTTGATGGCGCTGGACTCGGACGGCGTCACCTGGCTCACCCAGGAGGTGATGATCGCATCGCGCCGCCTGGTGATCGCGGTCACGTCCACGTAGCCGTTGTATTCCTGGAGGTTGACATGGCCGTGGCTCTCGCCGAACGGCGCCTCGGGCTCCAGCAGCTCGGTGGAGACGAAGCCTTCGATCACCACCTCCGCCTCGGCCGGGACCAGGAGATCGACCGTCCGGGCCCGCGTCACGTTGAGCGGCTTCCCCACCAGCCCGCCCGAGACCCAGAGCTCGTCGAGCCTTTCCGGCAGCTTCTGGACGGCGGTGAACGAGACGATCGGCGGAGCGCCGAGGACGATCGCGCAGGGCATCGGCTCGTCCCGCCTCTTCCACGCCTCCCAGTGCATGTAGCCGCCGGTCCTGAGCTCGATCGACGGGTTCATGCCGATCCGGTTGGGCGCCTTCAGCATCCC
The DNA here is from genome assembly GCA_028820945.1 of Defluviicoccus sp. The sequence goes on along the minus strand of JAPPHW010000348.1, from coordinate 2,201 downwards.
CCGGTAGTTGCCCATGTTCTGGACGCCGGTGTCGGGGTCCTTCGTGATGAAGTGGGATGAAGTCGTATAGGGCGCGTTGTCCCACCCCGGCGAGGAAATCGGCACCGGCAGAGCGTCGAGGCCGTTGCCGTTCAGCAGCTCGTTGTCCCGATAGACGATCTCGTGGCACGGCGCGTCTTCGACGATATTGGGCTCGACGGGCGCGTTCATCGCCCGGATCCAGTTCTCCTTGATTTCGGCGAGCGGCACGCCCATCCCCATCTCGTAGACCCGGCTGTTGGCGGCAAGCCCGCACACCAGCACCGGGATATCGAACTCCCGTCCCTTGGAGTCGGTGACGTCGGTGAACAGGAATGCCTTGCGGTCCTCGGCGTCGATTCCGCCGCGGAACTGCCAGCGGACCAGCGGATGCATCTCGGTATCCTTGTTGATCCGCCGGTCGACCTCGATCAGGAGGCCGGCCTCGCGCAGCGCCGCGATATGTTCGTGCAGGTCGCGGTAGCCCCGCGCGGGCATCGACATGGGCGATCTACTCCTTCCGCCCCGCCGGACGGGCGCGCGGGAAACGGTTAATCCGATAGCTGAACGATCCGCAATCTATGCGGCCCTTCGGATCGTGACAACCGGCGGTCCGGGTTTTGCGCGGACGCCCTGTCCGGCTTATCCTTGGCGCGTATTCGATACGTTTCGGCGACGAGAATGGACAAGGAGCAGGAGATGTCGTTCAAACGCGCAACCAGGGCGCTGGCGGTTGCCGCCGGCGCGCTCGCGATCGGTATGACCGGGTCGGCTTCGGCCGATGTCGCGGGCTTCTACAAGGATAGAACCGTGACCATCGTGGTGCCCGCCGGCCTCGGCGCCTCTCTCGGGCTCTACGGCCGCCTGCTGGCGGAGCACTGGGGCAAGCATATCCCCGGCAACCCGACGGTGATCGTGCAGTCGCGGCCCGGCGGCGGCGGCACCAAGGGAGCGGCCTACGTCTACAACGCCGCGCCCAAGGACGGCACGACGGTCGCCGAGGTGCTGGCGCCTTCGGTGCTGGCGCCGATCCTCCGCAACGTCAAGTTCGACGCGACCAAGTTCCAGTGGCTCGGTTCGATCACCCAGCGTCCCAGCGTCGTCTCGGTATTCCACAACGCACCCGCCACGACGCTCGAAGGGGTGAAGAAGACCGAGGTCATCATGGGCTCCACCGGTTTCGGGTCCGAGACCTACCTGATGCCCAAGCTGATGAACCACTTGCTCGGCACCAAGTTCAAGATCGTCAAGGGCTACAAGGGCGGCGCCTCGATCAACAAGGCGATGGCGCAGGGCGAGGTCCACGGCCGTATGAACTACTGGACCGGCTGGACCACGATCAAGAACGACTGGCTGAAGACCGGCAAGCTCAAGCACCTGATCCAGTACGGCCCGCGTATCCCCGAGCTTCCCGACATACCCAGCATCGGCGATCTGGTGACGTCCGAAGACGGCAAGAAGATGATCAGGTTCATCGAGGTCTGCGAGCTGATCGGGATGGGCTTCTGGGTCGCGCCCGAGGTGCCGAAGGACCGCGTGGCGGCGCTCCGGACCTCGTTCATGGCGACGATGAAGGATCCGGCCTTCCTGGCCGACGCCAAGAAGCGGCGCGCGCCGGTCGACCCGATCTCGGGCGAGGAGCTGGTCAAGCTCGTCAATGACGGGCTGAACGTCTCGCCCGACCTGGTCGCCAAGATGAAGGCCGCATACGGCTTCAAGTAGAGGGTTCGCCCCCCCCCCCCCCGGGCGCCGGGGGGGGGGGGCACCGCCCCGGGGGCGGCGGGGGGGGGGTTTTGGTGGGGGTTGGGGGGGGGTGGGGGTGGGGGGGGGGGGGGTGGAAAATGG
>JAPPHW010000348.1:0-328 GCA_028820945.1 Defluviicoccus sp. | reverse complement strand
CGCGGTAAATTGCGGGGTTTACGTTCGCCCCCTACTTGGCCGAAAATTTCACGCCCTTTTTGGGTTTTTTGGGGGGGGGGCGCCGCCCGCCGCGCGGGGGGGGGGGGGGCGTCCTTGTCCCGCGGCGCTACCTTGTGGGACTATCTGTTCCGGTTTCGGGAAAGGGAGGAGTTCGCGATGCCGAGGTTCAAACTGGCCGCGCCGATACTGGCGGCTGCCGCAACGGTTGCGCTCCTTTCGGCCGGCGCCCCAAGGGCGTCCGCCGAAGTGAAGCTCAACATGGTCTATCCGTTCCCGGATTTCCTGATCTACACCAAGCAGTGCAAGC
>JAPPHW010000438.1:2073-5028 GCA_028820945.1 Defluviicoccus sp. | reverse complement strand
GGCGCCCGGCCACCAGCTGCATGGCGGGATGCACCCGCTTGCCGCGCTTGTAGGCGTGCAAGGCTATCACGAACTCCTCGGGCGGCCATCCCGTTATCGAGGGAATCCCCTCCTCGCCCCCGCCCGGCCGGTGGCAGGTGGTGCATTCGCCGGCGAGATAGGCCCCATATTCGGGATCGCCCCGGATGGCGAGGAGCTTCGGGTCGAGCCCGTACTCCTCCGGGGTCACGGTGGGCTCCGCCTCCGGAAGATCGGACCGGGCGCCGGAAAAGCCGCGCAGCCAGGCGAGCAGCTCCGCCCTCTCCTCCGCCTTTTTCATCCCCTTGAAGCTCATGCGCGAGCGCGCCACCACGGCGCGCGGCCGGGCGATGAAGGCGTCCAGCGTCGCCTCGCTCCACACCAGCCCGCCGGAGCCCGCCGCCTTCATCGCTTTCGAGTAGCGGTAATCCGCGAGCGAGCCCGCGGCGCGGCCGAACAGGTCGTTGAGATGGGGCCCGATCCGGTGCTTCGCGCCGCCGCCCACCTGGTGGCACCGCTTGCACTCCCCGTAGAGCGCCTTGCCGCGCCCGGCCTCGGCGCTCCACGCGGCGGCGGGGAGGCCCGCGATCAGCGCCAGGGCGAGCAGCGCGGAGACGACCGGCGCGGTTCCGTGTGGAACGGGCACGCCCTACTGGACCGCGACCCGCCTGCGCAGGCCGTAGACCGAGCCGTCGTCGTCTTCCCATTGGAATTCGAGCAGGCCCGAGCCCGGCACCGCCATGGTGAACTGGAAATAGGGGTTGGCGGAGACCGCCGGGTGCAGGTCGACGGCAAACGCCTCCTCGCCGTCGAAGCGGACCGAAAAGCGGTTGACTATCCGGCGCGGCACGATCTTCCCCTTGCCGTCGTGGCGCAGCCCGGTATGCATCGGATGGGTGATCCGGGTCTTCACCGTGAAGGGGACGCCCGCCGCGATCTTCCTCGGCAGCTTGATCCTGGGTCTCGGAGTCGCCATCGCCCGCCCCCTAGCCGCAGCCGCCGACCGTCACGGCGATCTTGCGCGAGGCGCGGCGGAACGAGCCGTCCGCCATCTCCGCCACCGCGATCACCTTTTGGCTCTTGGCGAGCCGGATACGGGTCGTGGCGTCGGGCGGCACCAGCTTGCCGAACCGGAAAACGGCGACCCCGGGCCTCGGGTTTCCCTCGGCGAACAGCGCGATGCGCCGCGCGCCGGGCGCGGCCACCCGGACCGGCACCGCGCCTCCGTTGTCGGCGATCTCCGGCACGTCGAGACGCACCCCGCCTTCCAACGGTTCGGCGCCCCCGGTGAACGCCGCTATCGCCTCGGGAACGCCGTTCGAGGCATTGGCCGCTCCGGCGGGAAGCAGCACCGCCGCCGCCGCGCCGAGCCGCAACACGTCCCTCCGCGTCGGAGTCATCGATCAGCCTCCCGCCCGCTCGCCGGGCCATTGGCGATATGGGTCTCCGTGGGGGTCCCCGTCAAGGCTTTGGGCGGCGGGATGCCCCCTGCCGCCCCTTCCTCACCAGCCACGCGCCGAGCGCCGGGAGCAGCAGCACCGCGCCGACCATGTTGACCAGGAACATGAAGGTCAGCACCGTCCCCATGTCGGCCTGGAACTTGAGCGGCGCCGCGATCCATGTCGCCACCCCCGCGGCGAGAGTGAGGCCGGTCAGCACGACGCCCGCGCCGGTGCCGGCGAGCGTGCGCTCGTACGCCTCGGCGAAGTCGAGCCCCTGCGCGAGGTGGGTACGCAGCCGGCCGTAGATGTAGATGCCGTAATCCACCCCGATCCCGACGCCGAGCGCCACCACCGGCAGAGTGGAGACCTTGAGGCCGATTTCGAGCAGCGCCATCAGCGCGTAGGCGAGCAGGGACACCGCGGCGAGCGGCACGACGATACACACCGTCGCCGCCACGGAGCGGAACGAGATCAGGCAGAGCACGATCACCGCGGCGAAGACGTAAGCGAGGATCTGGAACTGGGCCGCCTCGACCTCCTCGTTGGTCGCCGCCATCACGCCGACATTGCCCGCGGCAAGCCGGAAGGCGATGCGGTCGTTGCGGTTCGCGCGGTCGAAATCCTTCACCGCCTCGACGACGCGCGCGATAGTCTCCGCCTTGTGATCGGCGGTGTAGATGGAGACCGGCATCGCGCTGCAGTCGAGGTTCAGGAGGCCGCTGCCGGTCGGCACCGGGGCGACGGACTGCACCAGCATATGCCGGTTCCGGGGGAGCGTCCGCCACTTGAGGCTGCCCTCGTTCCAGCTCGCGTTGATGGCCCGGGCGACGCCCGCCAGCCCGCGCACCGACTGGACGCCGTCGACGTTCCGCATGTGCCATTCGAAATCGTCGAGAGTGCGCATGATCTCGTAGTCCACGCAGCCGTCCTTCTCGGTCTCCGAGATCGCCGTGAGGACGTCCACGCCGATATCGAAGCGGTCGGCGATCAGGGCGGAGTCGCGGTTGTAGACCGAATCCTCCCGCAGCTCCGGCACGCCGCGGTGCTCATCGCCCACGCGGACCTCCGGCGCAAACGGGGCGCCGGCGACGAGCAGCACCGCCGACGCGCCGATCACGGCTACCGCCGGGCCTGGGCGGGCGACCCGGGCGATGCGCGACCATAACGGCCGCAGCCGGCGGTCGCGCTCCGCGAAGGCGCGGCGTCGCGCGTCGTCCGCGTGGAACCAGGAAAGCAGCACCGGGAGCAGCACCAGGTTGGTCAGAATGATGGCGGCGACGCCGAGACTCGCCGTGACCGCGATCTCCTTGATGACCTGGACCTCGATGAGCGAGATCGTGACGAACCCCACGGAATCGGAGGCGAGCGCCACCGCGCCCGGCAGCAACAAGCCGCGAAAGGCCGCCCGCGCGGCGTCGACGCCGGCCGCGCCGCGGGCCGCCTCGGCGCGGACCGCGCTCACCATCTGCACCCCGTGGCTCACCCCGATGGCGAA
>JAPPHW010000438.1:0-1973 GCA_028820945.1 Defluviicoccus sp. | reverse complement strand
CCTCGGCGCGGACCGCGCTCACCATCTGCACCCCGTGGCTCACCCCGATGGCGAACACCAGGAACGGCACCAGGATGGACATCGGATCGACGCCGTAGCCGAGCGCGGCAAGCCCGCCCAGCTGCCAGATCACCGCGATCAGCGAACAGGCCAGCGGCGGCGCCGTCAGCCGGACCGAGCTCGTGTAGGCCCAGACGAAGAGCGCGGTGACCAGGAACGCGATTCCGAAGAAGGCGATGACGCGGCTCGCGCCGTCCGCGACGTCCCCCACCACCTTGGCGAAGCCGATGACGTGCACGTCGACATCCGCGCCGGCGGCGGTCTCGCGGCGGATGCGCTCCAGTTCGCGCGCGACCTGGATGTAGTCGAGCCGTTCGCCGGTATCGGGGTGAAACTCCTGCAGCCTGGCGGAGACGATGGCGCCGGTGAAGTCGTTCGCCACCAGCCGGCCGACGAGACCGGCCTTGACGATGTTCTCGCGCAACCGGGCGAAGCCGGCCTCGGTCGGCCGGAAATCCGCCGGCAGCACGTTGCCGGCGGCGATGCCGTCCTCGACCACCTCGATGAACCGCACGTTGGGGGTAAGGATCGAATAGACCTGGGTCCGGTCGACGCCGGGCAGGAAGAACGTCGCGTCGGTCGCCTTGCGCAGCGCGGCGAGGAAGCCCGGGGCGAACATGTCGCCCTCGCGGGCCATCACCGCGATCAGCACGCGATCCGCCCCGCCGAACTCGTCGCGGTACTTGAGGAACGTCCGCATGTATTCGTGCTCGACCGGCACCAGCTTGGTGAAGCCGGCATCGACCCGGAGACCCGCCGCCTGCCACCCCATCGCGAGCGTGAGGAGCGCGAACGCCGCCAGCACGACGCGCCGCTGGCCGAACAGGAGCTTTTCGATGGCGGCGGTCATCGGTTTCGCCGGAGCGTCAATCGCCGAGCCGGCGGACGCCGAACTCTCCGATCAGCAGAACCCCCCCGTCGGCGAGCGGCAGAGCGGCGGAGACGCCCTCGCGCGACGGCAGGCTCCGGGACGACACGCTGCGGCCGCCGTCGCTGCTGATCAGCACGGCGCCTTCCAGGCCGACGATCGCGATCGAGCCGGAGGTCAGCCGGGTCGCGCCGGTCAGGGTCGCGGCGGTCCCCGTCGGCACCCGCGTCCAGCTCTCGCCGGCGTCGTCGGAACGGAACAGGTGGCCCCTGAGCCCGGCCAGCAGCACTTCGTCCCCGTCGAGCGCGAGCCCACCGAACCATGAGCCGGCATAGGGCGAGGCCAGCTTGCGCCAAGTCTCGCCAGCGTCGTCGGAACGATAGGCGACCCCGGCCTCCGCCGCGATATAGAGCCGCCCCGACGCGGGGATGAGGGCATTCAGGTGGAAATCGTCCTCGCCGACGGTCCGCCGGGTCCAGGTCTCGCCGCCGTCACGGGTGGCGAGGAAGTAGCCGTAGGCTCCGACCGCGAACCCCACGCTGTCGTTTCGGAACCAGACGTCGAGCAGGGGCAGCTCCTCTTCCGGCGCCCGGTGGACCAGCGTCCAGGTCTCGCCGCCGTCGCGGGTCCGCAGGATCGTGGCGTCGTGTCCGACCGCCCAGCCGATACGCTCGCCGCGCATGTGGACCGCGGTGAGCAGGGCGCGGACGGGCACCCTGGCCTGGGTCCAGCCCGCGCCGCGGTCGTCGGACAGGAGGACATGGCCGCGCTCGCCGACCACCACCAGCCGCGACCCGGCCGCGGCACCGTCGAGCAGCAGGGACCGGATCGCGAGCGGCGCTCTCACCGCCTCCTCGGCGCCCGCCCCCGCCGGCGCGAGGAGGGCGAGCAGGACCGCGAGGGCGAGGCCGGCAGCGTGCGCAAGGGTGCGCGGCGGGACCGGGGTCTGAGCCGCCCTCCCCCGGCCCCCCCCCCCCCCGGGGGGGGGGGGGGGGAACCCGGGGGGGGGGCCCCCGGCCCCAAACCCCCGGGGGGGGGGGGTGGG
>JAPPHW010000303.1 GCA_028820945.1 Defluviicoccus sp. | reverse complement strand
CCCAGGCCATCGGGTCGCGGAACCGCGTGCCGCGCAGCGCGTAGACGTTGGGAAAGGATTCGTAGACCGCGTCCGCCGAGAGCAGCACCTTCAGATCGGGCAGCCAGACCGCGCACTGGTCCTCGGTTTCCGACGGGATGAGGTGGATCTCGTAGCGCACCCCGCCGGTCTCGCCGCTGTAGGATTCGTCGAACGTAATCGTCGGCGCGATGAAAGAGCGCCTGCCGGGGCGCTGCGGCGGGCCGAGCCCGGCGCCGACCGTGCCCTCCTCGCCGATCGGGAGCCGCATGCCGAACTGGTACATCGCGCGGCGGCCGAGGATCGGGGCGATCAGGCCGACATCGCGCGCAACGTGGTCGACGAGGTCCCGCTGGCCGACGATGTCCACCTTGCCCGCGGCGACGTCTTCGGGGTCGACGAACGCGGCCGCGCCGCTCACGTGATCGGCGTGGAAATGGGTGTAGACGACGGTCCGGATCGGCTTGTCGGTAATCTTGCGGAACTCGGCCGCCACGACCTCCGCATTGTCCATCCCGGTCATGGTGTCGACCAGGATGCAGGAATCCTCGCCCTCGATCAGGGTGCAGTTGACGATGGAATAGGCGTAGGCGCAGTGGATCGAGCCCTCGAGAGTATAGATCCGGGGCTGCATCGACGCCTGGTGACGCGCAAGGTCCGGGTGGACCGAGGGGGCGATTTCGTTCATGGGACTCCGATCCGTACGGGCGGGACTCTTTCCGGTCGCCGTGCGGTTCTATGCCGGCGCGACAAGTCGGGGCAAGCCCCGGAGACCGGCAGAGTGGCGAGAAGAGGGGGAGACGTCCGCGCTCAGGCGGCCTCGGGCTTGCCCGGCGGTCCGGCCGGCGGAGGCGGTTCCGGCGCCGGCGTCAGATCGCGGCGCATGAACACCGCCTCCAGCAAACCCTCGATCCGCGCCACGCGCTCGCGCAGTTCGTTCATCTCGCGGCCGAGCGTGCCGATCCCGTCACGGAGCGTGCCGATGTCGTCATGCATCTCACTGCGGAACGTGCCGATGTCGCCACGCATTTCGCCGCGGAACGTGCCGATGTCGTCACGCATCTCCCCGCGGAGCGTGCCTATCTCGTCATGCGTCTCCCCGCGGAGCGTCTGAATATCGTGTCGCAACCAGGCAAACAGACCGACCATCAGCGCACCGAGGGCGACAAAACCGGCAAGGTTCGCATCCATACCGTAACTCTAGCGCCGCTGCCCGGCGACGTCGACAAGATTCTACTATTTCGGGTTGAAAAAATCCTCGTTCATCGCGCCTTGAGCACCCTGCGGCAGACGGGCGGCAGGTCGGCGAGGGTGAGTTCCGGCCTGCGGTCGCGGGGGTCCGGCGGGGGCGGGTAGAGCGCTTCCCGGGTGAACCACCAGGCGAGCGTCCGGTCGCAGCCGGCGCCCTCGGGCAGCGGGGCCTGCTCGACGCACGCCTTGCTCGCCGGGCAATGCAGCCGGACGTGGAAATGGCTCGTGTGCCCCCACCACGGCCGCACCTTGCGAAGCCAGACGGCATCGCCCTTCGTCCGGGCGGCGCACAGGCGGCGCTTGATCGCCGCGTTGACGAATATCCGCGCCACCGAGTCGTCCCGCGCCGCGGCCTCGAGGACCCGGGAGTGCGACTCCGTCCAGCTGCCGTTCACCCGGAGGCGGTTCTGGGCGACGACGGAGGTCGAGGAAATCCTCTCCCGCTCCGTGCGGCTCAGCGTCAGCCTGTCGGGCGGGCGCAGCCAGATATCGACGTCGAGCCCGATCTGGTGCGAGCTGTGGCCCGACGTCATGGGCCCTCCGCGCGGCTGGCTGATGTCGCCGACATAGAGCCCGGCCCAGCCCGCTTTCCGCGCGGCGCGGGACAGCCGCTTGATGAAGAGGATCACGCTGGGGTGGCCCCAGTTGCGGTTTCGCGAGAGTCGCATCGCCTGCCAGCCGGGTCCCGATTCGGGCAGTCGAACCGCCCCGGAAAGGCAGCCCGCCGCGTACCGCCCGAACGCGGCGGCCGCGCCCGCCGCCGGCCCCTTGGCCGCGCCGAAGGCGAACTTGACCGGCTGGGCGTCCGCGGCGGCGGCGAGGTGGACGAGGGCGGCGGCCGTTACGCATGTCCGCGCGAGTCGGAGGCCGGGGGTGGGGCGTTTCCTGGAATGCAATTCGGGAACGGGCCGATATTCCGTCAGCCGCTGCGGACCGCCGGGCCGGAGGTAAGGGCCTGGGTGGAGAATCCGATGAAGTCGAGAAGAATGTCCGCGCCGATGGCAATGACGGCCATAGCCAGAAACGCGATCAGCATGGTTTTCATTGGGTCTTCTCCCGATCCGAGGTCGCCCGCCTGAGGAACGCGATCAGGTCGTCGCGGTCGGCGGGCTTCACGATCCGCTGCATCGGCATCTTGGAGCCCGGAATGTAGTGGTCCGGCCCCTTGTCGAACAGCGCGTCGATCGTGGCTTCGTTCCAGACGATATCCGAGTTCCGGAGAGTCCGCGAATATTTGTAGCCGTCGAGCGCGCCCGCCCGCCGTCCGAAGACGCCGAACAGGGTCGGCCCCGCGCGGCGGCGCCCGTCCGGCCCCAGCGCGTGGCAGATCGAGCATTTGCGCTGGAACTGCCGCTCGCCGTTGCTCATTGTCGACGGCTTCCTGAGGAAGGTGCGCTCCTCACGGGTCATCCGGTCGTGCTCGCCCAGCGATTCGACCGGCCAGCTGTACATCGCGTCGTCGAGCCCGCCGGCGTGGATGTTCTTGCCGTCGGGAGAAAAACGGAGCGCCCAGACGGGGCCGCGCAGGGTCGCCCGGAAATTGCGCAGCACGGACCAGGTCCGGACATCGATCACCTTGATGAAGCCTTCGCCGTCACCCACCGCGAGCGTGGTGAAGGACGGGTCGGCCGCCATCGCGAGGATCGGGCTGCGGTCGGAGGTGAAATCGGCGATCCGGGTCCCGGTCTCCGAGTCGACCACCCGGACCGTTCCGTCGAGAGATCCATAAGCCAGCCATTTCGCCGGGTCGTTCAGCACCAGCGTGTTGACGCCGAAACCGTGCCGCAGGAAGAACCGCTTGCGCACGCCCCTCTCCGGGTCCCAGGTGCGGATCGTGCCGTCCGCGGAAGCGGAATAGAGCGTCCCGCCATCCGTCGTGTAGGCGATGTCGCTGACGTTGGACCGGTGCCCCTTGAGGAAGCGCGGCTCGCCGCCATCGAGCGGCCAGAGCCCGACCGACCCGTCCCAGCTCGCCGCCGCCACCGTCCGCCGGTCGGGCGAGAGCTCGAGCGCGTTGACCTTGTTCTGGTGGCCGCCCAGGCGCCGCGCCTTGCCGGTCGACAGGTTCCACAGATAGAGCTGGAAATCGTCCCCGGCGGAGACTGCCCGGTTCCGGTCGACGAATCTCACCGCGTTGACCGCCGCGCGGTGCGCCTCCAGCCACACCGGCGTCTTGCCGCGCCACAGCCCCACCGAGAAGTCGAAGCTCGCCGTCAGGATGCGGCTGCCGTCGGGTGAGACGTCGATTCCCTTGATCGGGCCGCCGTGACCCTTGAGCGTGAAGAACTCCCCCGCCGCGGCGACCGAAGGAAGCAGGACCAGCGCCGCGAGTAGCGCCCGGAACGTCATCTTAATCTTATTCCGCCGGCGCGGCCGGGGACTCCCGCGAAGCGGCGGCCTGCTCTTCGGCCACGACCTCCTCGTACCACAGCGAGTGGTGCTCCTTGGCCCACTGCATGTCGACCTCGCCCGACTCCATCGATTCGAACGCGCCCTCCATCCCGATCGAGCCGAGATAGATGTGGGCGATGATGATCGCCATGAAGACGAAGGCGACGACGGTGTGCCAGAGCTGCGCGTACTGCATTTCCTCGTGCGGCGTCATCGTCGTCTGGAGCTCGCCCATGCCCACCAGCTGCGGCAGGCCGAGCGCGTTCAGCAGCTCGAAGGTCTTGGCGAACATCGGCAACTCGAACGGGAACAGGAGCGACAGCCCCGATGCCGAGATCGAGATCCCGAGGATGATGACGATCCAGAAGATGATCTTCTGCCCGGCGTTGAACTTGCGCGCAGGTGGGTGGACGTGCTTGGAGAACAGTCCGCCGCCCTTCGCCAGCCACACCAGGTCCGCCCGGTTGGGGACGTTGTGCACCACCCAGCAGACGAAGACCATGACCAGCGCCACGATGAACGCCCAGGCGACGTTGTTGTGGATCCACTTGGATGCGAGCGCGATGTCGGCGAAGAAGTCCTTGCCGAAGACCGGGATCAGGGCGACCCGCCCGAACAAAACGATCAGGCCGGTGAGCCCGAGCAATATGAAGGAGCCCGCGAGCAGCCAGTGGCTGAACCGTTCGATCGCCGTGAACCGCAAAATCATGCGGCCGGTCTTTTCGCCCTCGATGCGGATCGGGCCCCGCACGATCAGATAGACCGCCAGCACCCCGATCATCGCCACCAGCAGCCAGCCGCCCCATTCGAGCAGCGGACCCTCCCGGAGTTCCAGCCACCACATACCGGAATCCTGGATGATCACGCCCGCGGCGGCGCCCTTGGCCGAGACGGTGACGTCGGCGCTGCCATAGCGGAGCGCACGAAACACCTCGGAATCCGACGCGCCGCCGAGCGTCCCGAGCTGCGCGGCGATGGCCGCCGCCCGCGCGGGGTCGCCCACCGCCTCGCGGCGGAAGTCGTCGTCGATCTTCTGGCCGCGCTGCCGGGCGAGGATGTCCTCAAGGGTCTGGGCGCCGCCCGTCGAAGCGCGGGGCATCTCCTTCTTTGCGCCGGCACCTTCCTGGGCCGCCGCCGGCACCGCGGCGAGCGGCACCATTGCCAGCGCCAGAATCAGCAGCCTGCGAAACGTCTTTATCATCGGAAAGACCTCGAACTCATCCAGAAGGCGCACGGGCGGGCATTTGCCCGCCCGCTCGAACCGATCGGGGCAGGGGGCGGGTGACCGCCCCCTGCGCGATTCGGGTCAGCTGCCCTTCTGGCCGTAGGCCGTGCCCCAGCCCCAGGCGCCGGTGCCGAAGCCCCGGGCCACCACGCGTTCGCGGT
>JAPPHW010000122.1 GCA_028820945.1 Defluviicoccus sp. | reverse complement strand
GCGCGATCGCCTCGACGATCTGGGTGTAGCCGGTGCAGCGGCAGAGATTGCCCGAGATCGCCTCGCGGATCTCCTCGGTATCCGGCGCCGGGTTGTCCGCCAGCAGCGCGTGTCCCGCGATCAGCATGCCGGGCGTGCAATAGCCGCACTGCATGGCGTGGCACTCCCAAAACGCGTCCTGGAGATCGCCGATTTCGCCGTCCCCGCCGGCGAGCCCCTCGACCGTGGTCACCGAATGCCCGTCCGCCTGGACCGCGAACATCAGGCAGGAGCGCACCGGCACACCGTCGAGCAGGATCGAACACGCGCCGCAGACCCCGTGCTCGCAGCCGATATGGGTGCCCGTCAACCCCAGCACGTCGCGCACCAGATCGACCAGCGTCATGCGCGGCATCACGGTGGCGCGGCGGGTCGTGCCGTTCACCGTGACCGCGATGTCTTTCGCGGTCATGGCGCCGCCTCGTCCCGCGCTTCGCGGATCGCGCGGCCGAGCAGGACCCTGGCCACACGCGCGCGATAGGCGGCGGTCGCGTGCAGATCGTCGTCGGGCTCGATCGCCCCGTCGATAGCGCCGAGCGCCGCGTCGATCCCGTCGTCTTCCATCCGGGTCCCCGCGAGCGCGTCTTCCAGCGCCGCGATCCTGACCGGTCTCGGCGCGACCCCGCCGAGCGCCGCCGCGACGCGGGTGCAGCGCCCGTCGCCGTCGAGCGCCACCTGCGCCGCCGCCGCGACGATGGCGAAATCGCCCTGGCGCGAAGCGACCTCCCGGAACCCGGTGCCGACCCGCGCCCCGTTCCAGACCGGGAAGCGCGCCTCGACGAGGCATTCGTCCGCAGCGATCGCGGTGAACATCGGCCCCTCGAAGAAGCCGTTCGCCGGATATACACGCCGTCCGCCGGTGCCCTCGGCTTCGAGCTCGGCGTCCAGCGCGACGGCGGCCAGGGGGATTTCGGCGGCGGGGTCGCCATGGACCAGGCTGCCGCCGACGGTTCCCCGGTTGCGGGTCTGCAGATGGCCGACGAAGCGGAGCGCCTTGGCGAGCAGGGGCACATCTTCACGGATCGCCGGGGAGAGCTCGGCCGCGCGCTGGCGGGTCATTGCGCCCACGGCGACGACGCCGTTGCCCGCATCGATGCCGTCGAGCCCGGGGATCCCGTCGATGTCGACCAGCAGGGTCGGCCGCGCGAGGCGCATCGCCATGAGCGGCACCAGCGTCTGCCCGCCGGCGACGATCTTGTGCTCCTCGCCGGGCCCCGCGGCCGCGAGCGCCTCGCAAACCGCCGCCACGCTGTCCGCCCGGATATAGTCGAACTCCGCCGCTTTCATTCCCGCCCCTCTACCGGCGGCGCAACTTCCCCATCGCGGCGGGGTGGGTCAAGGTCCGGCAGCGCCGGGCGCGTTGTCGCCCGCGTCCGCGTCGACCTTCATGAGCAGCGGGGGCAGCAGGAAGAAATCGGCGGCGAGCGCCAGGACGATCACGAGCGCGGTGAGCTTGCCCATCCCTGCGTTGAGTTCGAAGCTCGAGAGGCTGACGACCGCGAATCCCGCCACGAGGACGAGAGAGGTCGTCAGCAGGGCACGGCCCACCGTACGGAAGGCAATGCGCACCGCGTCCGGAGACGCGCATCCGAGCTCGTGCCGGGCTCGCCGGTACTTGCTGAGGAAGTGCACCGTGTCGTCGACCACGATGCCCAGCGTCATGGCCGACACCATCGAGAGCGAAACCCCCACTTCCGCCACCGTCAGGCCCCAGATGCCGAAGCCCAGCGCGCCGGGAACCAGGTTCGGCACGAGGCTCGCGAGCCCCAGCCGCAGGGATCGCAGCGCGATGACCAGGATGAAGGAAATCCCGACCAGCGCGACGGTGGTCCCGATGAGCATCGCGACGATATTGCGCCGGCCGAGATAGGCGAACATCAGGGTGTCCCCGGCGCTCTCGGCGCGGACGATGTGCGGCGCGCGGTCGGCCAGCCATCGCAAGGCGCGCCGATCGAGCGCGATCACTTCGTTCGACGACAGCGTCCGCGTCGCCACCGTCATCCGAGTAGCCGTCTTGTCGACGTCGATCTGGTTGTTGAGATCGAGGCCGGCGGGAAGCGATATTTCGTAGAGGAGCAGATACTGCGCGGCCAGCTCCTGGCTCGCCGGCAGCCGGTATTCGGCGGGGTCGTCGCCGTGCATGCTCATGTTGAGCCGCCGGAACGTATCCGTGATGACGTTGACGTGGATCGTTTCGGGCTGCCGGCGGTACCACTCGGCGAACGCCGCGACGTCGGACAGATAGGCGGGGGCGGCGATTCCCTCCGGCGCGCCGGAATCCAGCGAATAATCCATGATGTAGATGCCGGTGAGGTTCTCGACGGTGAAATCCGCGTCGCGGCGAAACTCGATGCTCTCGTCGAAATAGTGGAGGAAGACGTCGTTCAGCTCGTTGCGCGGTATCGAGACCACGAGCGCGACGGCGAGCGCTCCGACCCCCCACCCCAGCACCCGGCGCCGGCGGATGACGAACTCGCCGAGCGAGGCCATCGCGGCATCGCGGCGGTCGCCGGCCGCGCGCACCCGGATCGGCAGCAGCGAAAGCAGCGCCGGCAGAAAGGTCACCGAGAGCGCGAATGCCGCGCCGACCCCGAACGCGACGAACGTGCCCAGATGACGGAGCGGCGGGACCTCGGAGAAGTTCATGCTCAGGAAGCCGAGCGCGGTGGTCACGCAGGCGAGGAAGACCGGCTGGAGATTTACCCGCACCGATTCGACGATCGCGTCCCGCTTGCGATCGCCGGCCGCGCCGGAAGCATCGCTCCGCATGGCCTGGACCAGAGACGAAAAGATGTGCACGCAGCTGGCGATCGCGACCGTCAGCACGACGACCGGCGCGATCGCGGCGGGCGGCGTCATCGGGAGCCCGGCCCAGCCGCCGAGACCCACCGCCGTCATGACCGCCAGCGCGACGACGAGCATGATCGCGAACGTCCCGCTCAACCCTCCCGTCAGGAATAACAGCATCAGCGTCATCGCCGCGAAGGTCGCCGGGACCAGTATCTTGAGGTCGTTGAGCGACACTTCCACGAAGGTCTGGTTGAAGATCACCAGGCCGGTCACGCGAACGTCGACGCCGGGAAAGCGCTCCCGAACCTCGTCCGCGAGCCCGCGCGCGAACGCCGCGACCCGGGCGCCTTCGAGCATCTCGTCCTCGCCCGGCAGATGTACCGTGACGCTTATGCCCGCAACCCCGCCGTCGCGGGCGATGAGGCGTCCGGCGAGACGCGGTTCGGCGAGGGCGATCGCGCGAACCCGGGACCGTTCGTCGGCATCGCCGAGGACGGACTCGTCCACCAGATCGCGGACCAGGATGTCGTCCCCGTCGGCCGTGACGTGCTGGAAGTTGGCGAGCGAGTCCACGCGGGTCGCGTAGGGAACCGTCCACGACCGTTCGGTGAGCCAGGCGATAGCCTGAAGCGCGAGGGCGGAGGTGGCGTCGCGGTCTTCCGGCACGATGGCGAAGAAGACGTTTTGGCTCTTTCCGTACGTGTGCTCGAGCGTCTCGCTTGCACGGCGCTGCGGATTGTCGCTGGAGGCGTAGAGACGGGAGTCGGCCGAGAAATCGAGAAACGCCGTGCCGCTCGCGGCGATCCCGGCGAGCGCCAGGGTGACGGCGACGATCGGCCACCGCAGATCGACGACCCAGCCGCCGAGGCGCGACTCCAACTGGTGCATCGACCGGATCACGGGCTGGCTCCCGGGCGGAATCCGAACGGCATCTTACGCCGCGCCCGCGATCGCGCAGTACACGATTCGCGAGGCGGGGGGCCGCCCGTCGCGGCACTGTCGCGGGCGGCGCGAAGGGCCTAGTCTCTTGCCGTCCGGACCGCACGGGGAGAGAAACCATGGCGCGCCGTTTCGTAGACATTTCGGTTCCGCTCGAATCGGGCATCCGATCCGACCCGCCCGGCTTCGAGCCCGAGATCGAATACGAGACCCACGCGGACACCGCCGAACAGCTCTGCGCCTTCTTTCCCGGCCTCGAGCCCGACCAGCTGCCGGACCGCGAGGGATGGGCGATAGAGCGGATCAGGCTCACCACCCATAACGGCACCCATGTCGACGCGCCCTGGCACTACCATTCGACGATGGACGGCGGGAAACGTGCCATCGCGATCGACGAGGTGCCGCTCGAATGGTGCTTCCAGCCGGGCGTGAAGCTCGACTTCCGCCAATTCGACGACGGCCATGTGGCGAGTCCGGACGACATCGAGGCCGAGCTCGACCGCATCGGCCACGAGCTCAAGGCGCTCGACATCGTGCTGGTCAACACATCGGCCGGCAGCCGCTACGGCGAGGACGACTACGTCTCGCGCGGCTGCGGCATGGGCCGCGACGCGACGATGTATCTGACCGAACGCGGCGTCCGCGTCTGCGGCACGGACGGGTGGAGCTGGGACGCGCCCTTCGTGCACACCAAGGCGCGATGGGAGGAAACCCGCGATCCGGGCATCGTCTGGGAAGGGCACAAGGCCGGGCGCGAGATCGGCTACTGCCAGATCGAGAAGCTGGGCAATCTGGAGCGGCTTCCGGCCACCGGGTTCACCGTTTCCTGCTTCCCGGTCAAGATCAAGGGCGCATCGGCGGGCTGGACCCGCGCGGTCGCCATTTTCGACGAATAGGAGCGAGCGAGACATGGCGAAGGACGACAAGGTCATCATCACCTGCGCGGTTACCGGCGCGATCCACACCCCCTCGATGTCGGATCACCTGCCGCTCACCCCGGACGAGGTGGCGGAGCAGGCGATCGGCGCGGCGGAAGCCGGCGCCTCGATCCTGCACCTGCACGCCCGCGACCCGAACGACGGCAGGCCCACGCCGGATCCCGCGGTGTTCATGGAGTTCCTCCCCCGCATCAAGCAGAACTCCGACGCGGTGATAAACATCACCACCGGCGGCGGGCTCGGCATGACGGTGGAGGAGCGCATGGCGGCGGCGCTGGTCGCCAAGCCCGAGGTCGCCTCGCTCAACATGGGCTCGATCAATTTCGGCATCTTCCAGGCGGCCG
>JAPPHW010000163.1 GCA_028820945.1 Defluviicoccus sp. | reverse complement strand
TCGCCGGAGCCTATTGCGCGATCGGGTTCCAGGAACTCTATCTCGCCTTCCAGACGATTGCGTTCGACACCGACGCGGACGCGCTGATCGCGGAGATCGGCAGCCTCCCGGCGTGGCAGATCGTCGCCGCGCCAACCGCCGGCGGGCTCTTCGTAGGGCTGTTCTATCGCTTCGTCATGCCGGGCAAACGGCCCCAGGGCGTGGCGGACGTCATGGAATCGGCCGCGTTCCGCTCCGGCAGGATGGATTGGCGGACGGGTCTCGGCGCCGCCTTCGGCAGCGCCGCATCGATCGGAACCGGCGCGTCCGTCGGGCGCGAAGGCCCGGTCATTCACCTGGGCGCGAGCCTGGCCTCATTTGTCGGCGGGCGGCTCCATTTGTCGCGGTCGCAGATGGTCACCCTTCTCGGCTGCGGGGTCGCGGCGGCGATTTCGGCGTCGTTCAACGCGCCGATCGCGGGCGTGTTCTTCGCGCTCGAAGTGGTGATAGGGCATTACGCGCTGAGCGCCTTCGCGCCAATCGTCATCGCGTCGGTCACCGGAGCGATCGTCGCCCGCATCCATTTCGGCGATTTTCCGGCCTTCATCATCCCGGACCGCGCGATCGTCTCGTTCCTCGAGTTTCCGGCGTTCCTGCTGCTCGGCCTGGCGAGCGCGCTTGCCGCGATCGTCTTCTTTCGCAGCGTCGAGCTCACGCGGGAGGTCGTCGCGAAGATTCCGGCGCCGGTCTGGTCGAAGCCCGCGGCCGGCGGGCTGGTCGTGGGGCTGATCGCGCTCGCCTTCCCGAACGTGCTGGGCGTCGGCTACGGCACCACCGACGCGGCGCTGCGCGAGCTCATCCCATTCTGGACGCTCGTCGCCCTGCTGATCGCCAAGACGGCGGCGACCGCGATCTCGCTCGGCTCCGGCTTCGGCGGCGGCGTGTTCAGCCCGTCGCTTTTCATGGGCGCGATGCTGGGCGGCGCATTCGGTATCGTCGCCGCGAGCGTTTTCCCCGATCTGTCCTCGGGTCACGGCGTCTACACCCTGGTCGGCATGGGCGCGGTCGCGGGCTGCGTGCTCGGCGCGCCGATCTCGACCACGCTGATCGTGTTCGAGCTCACGGGGGACTACGCGATCACGATTGCCGTCATGGTCGGGGTCGCCGTCGCTTCGGCCCTGACCCAGGCGCTGCACGGGCGGTCGTTCTTCGAATGGCAGCTCCTGATCCGGGGGATCGCGATCAAGGGCGGGCGCGAGCGGGGCCTGCTCGACGCCATCCATGTCAGCGACCTGATGACCGAGCGGTTCCTCACCGTGCGATCGGGCGCGGACATGGCGCAGGTGCGGGAGCGCTTGCTGCGGGCGCCGCACGGGCAGCTCTTCGTGGTCGACGGCGAAGGCCGGCCGGAAGGAACCATCACCCTCGCCGATCTATCGAGCTACGCCTTCGATACATCGGACGACGACCGCCTGACCGCGGGCGAGGTCGCGCGGCCCAACCCGCCGATAATCCGCGCCGCGGAAACCATCGAGAAGGCGCTCGCCCAGATGCTGGAGACCGGCGAGGAACATGTCGGGGTGCTGGAAGACGGCGACGGCGGCCGGCTGGTGGGCGTCGTCCACGAGGTGGACGTGACGCTGGCCTATAACCGCGCGCTCATGGAGGTCCGGCGAGAGGAACGCGGCGAGGGCTGAACGGGTTCAGTAGGACGGCGGCCTCCTGAACCAGTTCATGCGGTCGATCGAGCGGATCCTGATATCGGTGGGCCGGTTGCCCCGCAGCACGCTGAGCGGCACTTCGACCCCCGCGGACCCCAGCCCCCACAGCGCCCGGTAATAGCCTGGCAGGGTGGAGACCGCCTTTCCGGCCACGCCGAGCACCAAGTCGCCGGGCTTGAGCCCGGCCCGGTCGGCGGGACCGCCGCGCGGAACGCGGGCGACGAACAGCCTGCCGTGGATCTCCTGCGGGTAGAGGCCCAACCACGGCCGCGAGGGCCGGGCGGCGCGTCCTTCGGCGATCAGGTCGGCGAGGATCGGCTTGAGCGCATCGATCGGCACGAACATGTTGCCGGTGAGCGGTTCGTTTTCCTCCGCCGCGTCGGGCACCATCAGGGAGCCCACCCCGACCAGCCTTCCGTCCCCGTCGATCAGCGCGGCGCCGCCGAAATGCGGGTGCGCGGGTGCGGTGAAAATCGCCTTTTCAAGCAGGTATTCCCACCAGCCCGCGAAGTCCCGCCGCGAAACGACATAGGCGCCGATCGCGGCGTTGTATCCGCCGGCGCTCGCGACCACGACCTGGCGGCCGCGCACCAGCGGATCGGACGAGCCGATGGGAATGGGCGAGACGCCCAGCGGACGGGACGCCCGGACCAGCCCGAGCCCGGTTTCGTGATCGTAGGCAAGGACATCCGCCGATACGCGCCGCGACCCGCCCACGTTCAGCTCGATCGATTCGGCCTCCAGGATCAGGTAGCCGATCGTCAGAACCAGACCCGCGTCGTCGATGACGACGCCGCTGCCCTGGCGTTTCGTCCCGAGCGCGGCCGCGGTGCGCGCCTCGGCGGGAACGTTGCTTTCCAGCCCTACCACGGCCTCCAGCGGATTCGAGGCGGCCGGCGGCTCCGACGCCGCGACCTGTCCGGCCGCCATCGCGGCAAAGAGGACGCAGGCCAGGGAATATCCGACAGGGTACAGAGCGCGTCTGCGGATCATGGCGGCAACTCCGTTCTGCGGCTCGCCCCCGATATATGGGAAGGGATTCCGGCGGGGGCAACGCCGCCGGCGGCCGCGAATCGGTCCCGAACCGAGCGGGTTCGGCTGGTATGATGAGCCATGTCCGGAAACCCGATCGCGGCCGCCGCTCCCGCGCCCTATCTCGCCGCCCTCAACGACAGGCAGCGCGAAGCCGTCGAGGCGACCGAGGGGCCGCTTCTGGTGCTGGCGGGCGCCGGCACCGGCAAGACTCGGGTCCTGACGACAAGGCTCGCCCATATCGCGGTGTCGGGGCGCGCCTGGCCCAGCCAGATCCTCGCCGTGACATTCACCAACAAGGCGGCGCGCGAGATGCGCGACCGGGTCGCGGAGCTGATCGGGGACGCCGTGGACGGGCTGTGGATCGGCACCTTTCACGCGCTGGGGGCACGTATCCTCAGGCGCCACGCGGAGGCGGCCGGGCTCCGCCCCGACTTCACCATTCTCGATGCCGACGACCAGATCCGTCTGGTCAAGTCGCTGGCCGAAGATGCGAACATCGATTCGAACCGCTGGCCGGCGCGGTCTCTGCATGCCGAGATCCAGCGTTTCAAGGATCGCGGGCTCGGTCCGGAAAGGGTTTCGCGGGAAAATGCCGAGAGTTTTGCCGACGGCAAAATCGGCACGCTGTATGCCGGCTACCAGGCGCGCCTGAAGACGGCCAACGCGTGCGATTTCGGCGACCTCCTGCTGCACTGTATCGACATTTTTTCCGCCCATGCCGACATACTCGACATTTATCGTGAGCGTTTTCGCTACATCCTTGTCGACGAGTACCAGGACACCAATGTCGCCCAGTATCTATGGCTGAGGCTTCTGGCCCAGAAGCGGCACAACATTTGCTGCGTGGGCGACGACGACCAGTCGATCTACAGCTGGCGGGGCGCAGAGGTCGACAACATTTTGCGTTTCGAGAAGGACTTCCCGGGCGCCCGGATCGTGCGGCTGGAGCAGAATTACCGCTCGACGCCCGAGATCCTCGCCGGCGCGTCCGCCCTGATCGCCAACAACCGGGGCCGGCTCGGCAAGACGCTCTGGACGGGGGGCGAGTCCGGCGCGCCGATCCGGGTCCGGGGTGTCTGGGACGGGGAGGCCGAAGCCCTGCTCGTCAGCGACGAAGTCGAGGCGTTGCAACGCGCGGGCACCGCGCTCGGCGAGGTCGCGGTGCTGGTCCGCACGAGCGCGCTGATGCGCGCGTTCGAGGAACGCTTCATTTCGATCGGCCTGCCCTATCGCGTGGTGGGCGGCCCCCGCTTTTACGAGCGCCAGGAGATTCGGGACGCCATCGCCTATCTGCGCCTCGTCCATCAGCCCGACGACGATCTCGCCTTCGAGCGGATCGTCAACCTGCCGAGGCGCGGCATCGGCGGCTCCACCGTCCAGACGCTCCACAATCTTGCCCGCGCGACCGACGTGTCGCTGACCGAGGCGGCACGACGTACGATCGCCTCCGACGAGCTCAACGCCCGGTCGCGCAACGCGCTCGCGCGGTTCCTCGCCGACCTGGACCGCTGGCGAACCGAACGGTTCGAGGATCACGTACATCTGGCGGAAACCGTGCTGGACGAATCGGGGTACACAGAGATGTGGCGCAACGTGCGTACGCCGGACGGTCCGGGCCGGCTGGAGAACCTCAAGGAACTGATCGGCGCGCTCGACGATTTCGAGAACCTGGGCGGGTTCCTCGAACATATCGGCCTGGTCATGGACCGCGACGATTTTGCGCCGGGCGAGATGGTAAGCCTGATGACGCTGCACGCGGCCAAGGGTCTGGAGTTCGATCATGTCTTCCTGCCCGCCTGGGAGGAGGACGTTTTTCCCAACCGCCGCGCGGTCGACGAGGGGGGGACTGCCTCCCTGGAGGAAGAGCGCCGGCTCGCCTATGTCGGGCTTACCCGCGCGCGGAAATCCGTCGCCATTAGCTTCGTGGCGAGCCGCAGGGTCTTCAATCAGTGGGTCGCGCCGGTTCCCTCGCGCTTCGTCGACGAGCTGCCCCGCGAACATTTGGATATCGTCACCGAGCTCGGCCTGTCCCGGGACCCGCCTGCGTTCTCCGGAGCCGCCGTGCCCGACGACGAAGTTGCGGAGACCGTGGGACGGGGACCCCGCTTCGCGCGCCTCAAGCAGGCTGGGCGGACCGCGCCGGGAGCGCTCATCGAGGGCAAGGCGCGACGCGTGGACGGGCCGGCATCCGCGTTCGGGATCGGCGTCCGCGTATTTCACCAGAAATTCGGCTACGGCAAGGTGCTTGCGGCGGACGCGGGCAAGCTCGACATCGATTTCGAGAAGGCCGGCCGCAAGAAGGTGATGGAGAACTTTGTCCA
>JAPPHW010000180.1 GCA_028820945.1 Defluviicoccus sp. | reverse complement strand
ACTGGCCGCGCAGCGTCACGGCGACGCCGATCGGGGTGATGGGTCTCGACGGCCCGGGCACGATCGAGGCCGGCGCGCCCGCCGATCTGGTGCTGTTCAGGGGGCGCGGCTACAGCGAGCTGCTGTCCAGGCCGCAAGCGGACCGGACGGTGCTCCGCGGCGGGCAGGCGATCGACACGGCGCTTCCCGACTACCGGGAACTCGATGGACTGCTGGAAGGATCGGGATAGCGAGGCCGGACATGGGCAAGCTCGAAGGCAAGGTCGCGCTGATCACCGGGGCGAGCCGCGGCCTGGGGAAGGCAATGGCGATCGCTTTCGCCGGGGAAGGGGCGGCGGTCGCGGTGGGCTACAACACGAGCGCCGAAGGCGCCGCCGACACCGTGCGGACGATCCGCGATGCGGGCGGAGTGGCCGAAGCCTTCCAGGGCGACATAACGCAGCCTGAAATTGTCGACAGGCTGGTGTCCGATGCGGTCGACCGCTTCGGCGGAATCGACATTCTCGTCAACAATGCAGGCATTGTGAGCGCCTCGCCGCTGGTCGACATGTCGATCGAGGCCTGGGACACGCTGTTCGCGGTCCATGTCCGCGCGATGTTCCTGTGCTGCCGGGCCGTACTGCCCCACATGCTGGAGAAGGGCTCGGGCAAGATTATCAACATGGGCGGCACGTTCGGCATGACGGGGATGGAGAACTTCACGCACCTGTCCGCCGCCAAGGCCGCGATGATCGGATTCACCCGCGCGCTCGCGAAGGAGGTCGGCCCGCAGGGCATCCGCGTCAACTGCCTGACGCCCGCGATGATCCGCGGCGAGACCACCGCCAACCTGCCGCAGGACTATCTCGAGTCGCTGCGCCAGCGTTACCCGCTGCGGCGTCTCGGCGAGGTCGAGGACGTCAACGCGTGCGCGCTGTTCCTCGCCTCCGACGAGTCCGACTTCGTCACCGGCCAGAACCTCGCCCCCGCCGGCGGCGAAGTGATGCCGTGAGCGCGCCGTCCCTCCACCCCGACCGGAGCGAGCGATGAAGACCAGCGTGGCGTTGCTGCAGATGGATTGCTCGGGCGAGAGGCCCCGCAATCTGGCCCGTGCCGAGGAGATGATCCGCGAAGCAGCGGGGAAGGGGGCGCAGGTCATCCTGCTTCCCGAGGTCTTCCACGAGCTGTTCTTCATCACCGCGCTCGACATGACCGTGTTCGACAAGGCGGAGCCGATCCCCGGTCCCATCACCGAACGGATGCAGGCGCTCGCCGCGGAGCTCGGCACGGTCATCGTCGCGCCGATCTACGAAAGCGTGGGCAACAGCGTTTACTACAACTCCGCCGCCGCGATCGACGCCGACGGGACCCTGCTCGGCGTCTATCGCAAGAACCACATCCCGCTCAGCACGAAATTTTACGAGAAGCTCTACTTCAAGCCCGGCAACCTGGGATATCCGGTGTTCGAGACCCGGTTCGGGAGGATCGGCATCCTTATCTGCCACGACCGGCACTACCCGGAAGGGGCGCGCGCGCTCGGGCTCAACGGCGCCGAGATCCTGCTGGTGCCGAGCGCGACGCCGACGGCGAGCCTGTCGGTCCGGGTGTGGGAGAAGGAGCTGGCTGCGCACGCGATATTCAACGAGTACTACGTCGCCGGACTCAACCGCGTCGGCGTGGAAGGCGAGTACACCTACTACGGGCGCAGCGTGATCCTCGATCCCACCGGGGAGATCATGGTCCAGGCCGGGGAGGGTGAGGAGGTGCTGATCGCCGAGTGCGACCTCGACTTCATCGTGGAACGACGCCGCGCCTGGCAGTTCTACCGCGACCGCCGGCCCGACACGTACGGCGTGCTCACCGATCTCGTTCCCTGACCGCCGACGCCATGTCCGACGCGCTGCGGATCGAACGCAGGGACGGGGTCGCCTGGGTCGTCGTCGACCGCCCGGAAGTGCGCAACGCGCTCGATACGGCGCTCGGCGCGGAACTCGTCCGGGCGTTCGTCGGCCTCGGGGAAGACCCGGATGTCCGCGTCGTCGTTCTGCGGGGCGCGGGGGAGCGGGCCTTCATCTCGGGCGCCGACGTCAATGAGTTTCGCGAACGCCTGGCGACGCCCGAGGACGCGCTCGCCTACGACCAGGAGGCCGAGGCGCTGATGTCCGCGATCGAGGCGGTGCCCAAGCCGGTGATCGCGATGATCCACGGCTTCGCCATCGGAAGCGGCCTGCTGGTCGCCATGGCCTGCGACCTCCGCATCGCCTCCGACGCGGTGCGGGTCGGAATTCCCGTCGCGCGCATCGGACTGGTCCCGCCGGTGCCGGACGTCGCGCGGCTGGTGCGCCTGGTCGGTCCCGGCCGCGCCAAGGACCTGCTGATGACCGGCCGGTTAATCGCGGCCGGGGAAGCGCTTTCCTGCGGGCTCTTGACGCGGATCGTGCCGGCCGAGGAGCTCGAGACCGTCACCGCGGAGATCGCGGGGCTGCTGGCGCGCAACGCACCGCTGTCGCTCAAGGCGGTCAAGCAGATCGTCGACCGGATCGGCGCCCGGGGAAGCGCCGTGGCCGAGGGTGCGCCGTGGTACGAAGAGGTCTACCGGAGCGACGATTTCCGCGAAGGGGTCGACGCCTTCATGGAAAAGCGCAGGCCCGTATTTCGCGGTCGATAGATCCGGGTCCTTCGATAGGGGATTATAAAGACTACTTGATGCGCCGGCTCGGGACGCGGATTTCGGCGCGCCGGCGTCCCCCCGTCGCCCTTTCCTCTGCCGCCCCGCTTTCCCCAATCGTCATGCCCGGACTTGTTCCATTGCTGTCCGGTTTAGATTTTCGGCGCGGGCTGTGCGCCCATGGGCGGGGACAATGTCGGGCGGGGCGGGCATCTTCCGGCCATCCTCACCCTCCCTTCCGTCATGCCCGGAACAAGTCCGGGCATGACGGAAGAGGTGTCGTTGACCTCCCGCTCGTCAACTAGTCTTTGTAAGCGCCCTTCGATACGCGGCACCGCCGCTACTCAGGACGAGGATAGGTTGCGGATTTCAACAACTTACCTTCATACCGAGTAGGCCCCGCAGGGGCCGAATCGAGGGACGCGCCACGGTCGGGTTGTGCCCGGCGCTTCCAACCGAAACGGACAGGCTCTAATCCCGTCCCGCGTCCATGATCGCCTGCGCCAGCCGGTCCGGCGCCGTGAAGCAGACCTCGTGCCCGCCCGGGATCTGGATCAGCCGGAACAGGCCGAGCTTTTCGGAGAGCCGCGGGTGCCAGGTCATGCTGTGCGGCAGCGACGTGTCCTCGGTGCAGTTGATGTAGGACTTGGGCGTTTCCATCTCCGCCGGGTTCGTCGAGAGCGAGATCTTGTCGCGGAACGTATCGAAGGGGTGCGGGTTGAGCTTGTCGTAGGCTTCCTGCGACAACGCGCCGTCGGCGTCGTTCATGAAGGCCTCGCGCCAGATCGGATAGGGCATGACCACCGAGCCGTCGCCGATCTCGGCTGCGATCTGCTCGAACAGCCCGACATAGTGGGGCGGCACCATGTCGTTCAGGGATTCCCCGTCGTTCGGCACGAAGGCGTTCCAGTAGATCAGCCGCCGGATGCGGTCCGCCGCCTTGTCCGCCACCCCCGTGATGACCATGCCGCCATAGCTGTGGCCCATGAGGATAACGTCGCTGAGATCGTTTTCCGCGAGATAGTCGACGATCGACTGGACCGCGTCGGCAAGCCCCGCCGTCTTGGCGTCGCCCGGCCGGTTGCCGGCGAGAGTGGGGCAGTGGACCTCGTGGCCCGCGGCACGGATCGGTGCGGCGGTGGCTTCCAGCAGATCGCCCGAATGCCAGGCGCCATGGACGAGGACGTAGGTGGACATGATCGGTTCCCTTCCCGGCGGATTCCAGTGCCCGCACGCTATGGGCGGCCGGCGAGATTGGCAAGCGCCGACGGAAGCTGTTTTATTTCCGCGCTGTCGTTTCCCCGAGCGGAGTTCGAGCGATGATCGACGCGCATTACTGGCCCACGCCGAACGGCTGGAAAATCTCCATCGCGCTGGAGGAGATGGAGCTCGACTACCGCGTCGTGCCGGTCGATATCGGCCGCGGCGGGCAGTTCAAGCCGGAATTCCTCAAGATAAGCCCCAACAACCGGATGCCGGCGATCGTCGACCGCGACCCGCCCGGCGGCGGCGCGCCGGTATCGGTGTTCGAGTCGGGCGCGATCCTGCTCTATCTCGCCGAGAAGACCGGGAAATTCATGCCCACCGACCTGCGCGGCCGGGTCGAGGTGACGGAATGGCTCATGTGGCAGATGGGCGGTCTCGGGCCGATGCTGGGCCAGTCCGGTCATTTCAAATTCTACGCGCCGGAGAAAATCCCCTACGCCGTCGAGCGCTACACCGCCGAGATGCTGCGGCTCTACGGCGTGCTCGACCGGCGGCTGGAGGGGCGCGAATACATCGCGGGCGATTATTCCATCGCCGACATGGCCTGCTGGCCGTGGGTCATCACCTACAAGCAGCAGGAAGTCGATCTCGAGCGCTTTCCCAACGTCAGGCGTTGGTACAAGGCGCTGCAGCAGCGGCCGGGGCTGAGACGGGGCTACGACGTCGGGAAGGAATTCGGCCGGCCCACCGGCGAATGGGACGAAGAAGCGCGCAAGCATCTGATGGCGCACGCGGACCCCGGAGCGACGCGATGATCGAGGTCAACGGGATGGCGCATGTCATCCTGACCGTCAGCCGTTTCGAGGAATCGCGCGAATTCTATTGCGAGCTGCTGCCCTTCCTCGGCATGCACAAGGTCTATGACGGCAACAATTTCGTCTACCACGTGGGCGGGCGCACCGCGCTCGGCATCCAGCGCCCGGCCCCGGAATACGCGGACGAGCGCTTCGTGCAGAACCGGGTCGGGCTGCATCATCTCTGCCTGCGCGCGCGGTCGCGGCACGACGTCGACGCGGCGGCGGCGAAGCTGCGCGAAATGGGCGCGAGCATCGACCGCGGGCCGGTCGAGGGCGACTGGGCGCCGGGCTACTACTACATCGTGTTCGAGGACCCGGACGGCATCCGGCTCGAGATCAACCACGTCCCCGGCAAGGGCCTCCT
>JAPPHW010000363.1 GCA_028820945.1 Defluviicoccus sp. | reverse complement strand
TCTCCTCGTGGAACTCGGCGATGCGGTTGATGATCGGCATGCCGGATGGTCCCCGGGGCGCGATGCGCTGTCAAGCGAACGGGTTGACGATCGTCAGGCCTTCGATGCGGCGGCCGGTTTGCAGATCTTCCGTCAGGAGCGTGTCGCAACCGGCGTCGAGCGCTGAAGCGAGGATCAGCGAGTCGTAGAAGCCGAACCGGTGCTGCCGGGCAAGCGCGACGGCCGCGGCCCAGGTGTCGATACCGATAGGGCGAACCGGGTCGAGAGCCGCCCGCACGTCCGCCACCGCGTCGGTAATTTCGTCCCACTCGAGGCGGAACTTGCGGCGGAGCACGGCGGTGAACTCGTTGATCACCTGAACGCTGATCGTGCCGCCGGCCAGGATCGCCTGTCTTGCGATCTCGCCCTTCGGGTCGTCGGATTGCGCGTAGACCAGCAGGTTGGTGTCCAGAAAGACGGTCACCGGACGTTGGCGTCATCGCGGTCGAAGACGTAGCCCGTCGGCAGCGGCAAGGCGCGCGCGCGCATCCGTTCTACCGCGTGCACCCGTCGCCGGTCCTTCGCGAGCACGACCCGTTCCGGCGTGGCGGAAACGATTTCCAGCCGGTCGCCGGATTTCAGTTCGAGGTTGTCGACTACCGCCCTCGGCAGCCGGACGGCGAGGCTGTTGCCCCACTTCGAGACGAGCATCGTCCTGTTCCTGATACTATTCTGTCACTGGATATCATATAGTCATGTATATCCAGTATTCAAGGCGCCCGCGGCCCTTGGATCGGCCCGCCTATCCGCGTACAAACGGGGCCGCTGCGGGACCGGTCGGGACGTTTGGGAACAGATGGAAGAGTACACGGAAATCCGCGATGCGGTCGCCCGGCTGTGCGCGAACTATCCGGGCGAATACTGGCGGGAGCTCGACCGCGACCGGACCTATCCGAGCGCGTTCATCAAGGACCTGACCGACAACGGCTATCTCTCGGTCCTGATCCCGGAGGAGTACGGCGGCAGCGGGCTCGGCATATCGGCGGCCGCGGCGATCCTCGAGGAGATCCAGAAATCGGGCGGCAACGGCGCGGCCTGCCACGCGCAGATGTACACCATGGGAACCGTGCTCCGGCACGGCAGCGAGACGCAGAAACAGGAATACCTCCCGAAGATCGCCTCGGGGGAACTCCGCCTGCAGGCCTTCGGCGTGACCGAGCCGACCAGCGGAACCGATACGCTCAGCCTCCGGACGACGGCGGCGCGGGACGGCAATGACGGCTACGTGGTCAACGGGCAGAAGGTCTGGACGTCGCGCGCCGAACACTCCGATCTCATGCTCCTGCTGGCCCGCACCACGCCCAGGGAAGAGGTGGAGAGGCGCACAGAGGGGCTGTCCGTCTTCATCGTCGACATGCGGGAGGCGCTCGGGAACGGGCTCGAGATCCGGCCGATCCGCACGATGATCAACCACGCGACGACCGAGATCTTCTTCGACAATCTGCGCATCCCGGCCGACAGCCTGGTCGGCGAGGAGGGGAAGGGGTTCCGCTACATCATCGACGGGATGAACGCCGAGCGGATCCTGATCGCCGCCGAGTGCATCGGCGATGCCCGCTGGTTCATCGCCAGGGCCACCGAATATGCCGGCGAGCGCCGCATATTCGGCCGCGCGATCGGCCAGAACCAGGGCGTCCAGTTCCCGATCGCCGAGGCCTACGCGAAGACCGAGGCGGCGGACCTGATGGTCGGCAAGGCGGCGGCGCTGTTCGAGGCGGGCGAGCCCTGCGGCGAGCAGGCCAACATGGCGAAGTACCTCGCCTCCGAGGCGTCGTGGCAAGCGGCCGACATGTGCATGCAGACCCATGGCGGCTTCGCCTTCGCCGAGGAGTACGACGTCGAGCGCAAGTTCCGCGAGACGCGGCTCTACCGGATCGCGCCGATTTCCAACAATTTCGTGCTCTCCTACATCGCCGAGCACGTGCTCGGCCTGCCGAGGTCCTATTGACGGGGCGCGACGCGATGCGGCCGCTCGACGGGCTGCTGGTGGTGTCGATGGAACAGGCGGTGGCGGCGCCCTATTGCTCGTCGCGCCTCGCCGACGCGGGCGCGCGGGTCATCAAGATCGAGCGCGAGGGCGGCGATTTCGCGCGCAAGTACGACAACTTCGCCGGCGGCGAGAGCGCCTATTTCGTCTGGCTCAACCGGGGCAAGGAATCGCTCACCGCCGACATCAAGGACCCGGACGACCGGGCGCTGCTCTACCGCATCCTCGACAAGGCCGACGTGTTCATCCAGAACCTCGCCCCGGGAGCCGCCGCGCGCGCCGGGTTCGCGTCGGACGAGTTGCGCGCCCGCAATCCCCGGCTCATCGCGGTCGACATCAGCGGCTACGGCTCGGACGGCGCCTATGCCGACATGAAGGCCTACGACCTCCTCGTCCAGGCGGAATCCGGCCTCTGCTCGGTGACCGGCGGACCCGAAGGACCCGGGCGCGTCGGGGTCTCGGTCTGCGACATCGCCTGCGGCATGTACAGCTACATGGCGGTGCTGGAAGCGCTGATCGCGCGCGGCGAGACCGGCGAGGGCTGCGCCATCGAGACCTCGCTCTTCTCCGGCATGGCGGACTGGATGACGGTGCCGCTGCTGCACTGGGAGGCCGACGGCGAGGGCCCGCCCCGGATCGGGCTCAACCACCCCTCGATCCACCCTTACGGCGCCTACCCGACCGGGGACGGCGCGCCGATCCTGATCGCGATCCAGAACGAGCGGGAGTTCGTCCGCCTCTGCGCCGAGGTGCTGGAGCGCCCCGAACTGCCTTCCGATCCGCGCTTCGAGAGCAATATCGCGCGGCTCGACAACCGGGCGCCGTTCGACGCGATCGTGGAAGAGGTCTTCACCGGGATCGAGCGCGACGCACTGATCGAACGGCTGCGGGCGGCGAAGATCGCCTTCGGCGAGGTCAACGACGTGGGCGGCCTCGCCCGCCACCCGGCGCTGCGGCGCAGCGGGATCGGCATTCCGGGCGGAACGCTCGACATCGTCGCCCCGCCGGCCCGGATCGACGGCGCCTCGCGCGGCCTCGGCCCGGTGCCCTCCGCCGGCGCCGATTCCGAGGCGATCCGCGGGGAGTTCGCGGCATGAGCGCCCTCGACGACACGCTCGAACGCGCGCGCGACTGGATCGGGCGGAGCGAGACCGCGACCGGTCTCATCGCCGCGGCGCCGGCCGACATTCTGGCCGCCACCTTCGACCGGGACGACCCGCCGCTGCAGGAAGGCGATGCGATCCCGCCGGGCTGGCACTGGTACTACTTCCCGGAGGTTGTGAAGCTCTCCGAGACGGGGCCGGACGGGCACAAGGCCAAGGGCGGCTTCATGCCCCCGGTGCCGCTGCCCCGCCGGATGTGGGCGGGCGTGCGGATGCGCTTCGACCGGCCGCTGCGCGTCGGCGAGACCGCGCGGCGGGTCTCGACGATCGCCGACGTGGCGCCGAAGAGCGGACGTTCCGGCACGCTCTGCTTCGTCACCGTGCGCCACGAGATCTTCGGCGAGGACGGGCTCACGACGCACGAGGAGCACACCACCGTCTATCGCGGCGCCGAAGCCGCCGGCGGCGGTCCGGGCCGCTCCGGCGGGCCCGCCCCCCCGGCGGAGGCGGTCTGGTCGCGCGAGGTCGACCCGACGACCGTGCTCCTGTTCCGCTATTCGGCGCTGACCATGAACAGTCACCGCATCCATTACGACCGCCGCTACGTGACGGAAGTGGAGGGCTATCCGGGCCTGCTGGTCCACGGCAACCTGATTACCACGCTGCTGATGGACCTTTTCCGCCGAGCGCGCCCGGAGGCGACGCTGAGGAGCTACGCCGTGCGCGCGCTCGCGCCGCTGTTCGACGAAACCCCCTTCACCGTCGCGGGCGCGCCGGGACCGGCGGCGGGAGAAGGGCGTCTCTGGGCGCTCACGCCGGACGGCGGCATCGCCCAGACGGCGGAGATCACTTTCGAGGGCTGAGGTCGCGGATCGCCTTGTCGATGCCCGCCTGGCGGCGTTCGGCCAGCGCCGGCTTCTTCTCCATCGCCCAGCGATAGGCTTCTTCCTGCCGCCCGCCGCGCCCGTCGAAACGGGGCATGACGTAGCGGGCGATGAGCTCGTAGCTGCGCCGGGTCTCGGCGAAGTCGGCCCAGTTATGCGCCATGTCGAGGAAGACCCCGAAACCGCCCGACTGGCGTTCCAGCCGTTCGATCTGGGCGATCAGGTCGTCCGGCGTGCCGATCGTCGCGATCCTGGACTCGATCAGCGCGTCGATGTCCGCGTCGACATCGCCCTCGCCGGTCGCATCCAGCGGCAGGTGTCCGACATAGGCGAAATAGTGCAGCCATTCCTGGATCCCGAAACGGACGTTGGCACGCGCCCGTTCGCGGGTTTCGGCGATGTGGACGGGGCCGACCAGCCGCCAGCGCGAGCGGTCCGCGACCCGGCCGTGCGCTTCGGCCTTTTCGGCGCAGATCTTCCAGGTCTCCGGCAGCGCCTCGAACGCGGCGCGGGTGGTGGCGGCGGTCGACAGCAGGCTCATGCCGTATTTGCCGGCGGCGCGCGGGCCGGACGGGGAGACGACCGAGGGCACAGCGAGCTCGACGCGCGGCCGGGTGAAGGGGGCGAGCTGCAGCCGGGCCTCGCGGAGCTCGAACCAGCCCGTCTTGCGGCTCACCGTCTCGCCGTCGAGCAGGGGGACGATGACGTCGAGCGCGTCGGTCATCATGTCGCGGATCCGGGCCACGTCGATCCCCAGCATGTCCGCGTCGTAGGGCAGCGCGCCGGCGCCGACGCCGAACATCGTCCGGCCCCGGGTCTGGTGGTCCAGCTGGTTTATGCGCTCGGCGACCAGGAAGGGGTGGTGGTAGGGGAGCGTCACGACGCCGGTTCCGAGACCGATGCGCCCGGTACGTTCGGCTGCCGCGGCGATGAAGATCTCGGGCGAGGCTACGATCTCCATGCCGCCCGAATGGTGCTCGCCCACCCACACCTCGTCGAAGCCGAGCCGGTCGAGATGCGCCACAAGCGCGAGATCGCGGTCGAGCGCGAGCGTCGGGTTCTC
>JAPPHW010000028.1 GCA_028820945.1 Defluviicoccus sp. | reverse complement strand
ATGGGCCCTGACCTAAACCGGACAGCAGTGGATCAAGTCCGGCCATCCATGCGGCCATCCGCAGCTTTTTCGGACGGGCAGCCGGTGCGTCCCGCAAATGCGTGCGTGCAATCGAAGGGCCGGGCACCTAGACTCCGAAATGTCGATCCTGGGCCGAAGGGGGGCGGTCGACGGCTGCGAGGAGCGCAGGATACGACTCATGTCGCATTCCTGGGGGAGGGAACCATGCGCGCAATTCGTTTGTCCGGAATTTCGATTGCGGCCGGTGTATTTGCGGCGAGCCTCGCCGCGCCGGCGGTGGCGGCGGAAGCCGAGCTTCGGTTCGTCTCCAACTGGGGCAAGAACCTGTATTCGGTGAAACGCACGATCGAGTGGACCGAGGAATTCAACGTGAGCGCCGCGGCCAAGGCGGCGAAGATCGGCATCAAATATATCGGCGGGCGCGAGGTGACGCCGCCGTTGCAACAGCTGACCGCGCTGCGCAAGGGCGTCTTCGACATGCTGTTCGGCGCCGCCGGCTACTATCTCGGCGCGGTGCCGGAGGCCTTCGCGATCTACGGCTCCAAGATCACGCCGATGGAAGCCCGCAAGAACGGCGGTCTCGAGCTGCTCAACCGCATCTATCGCAAGAAGGCCAACGCCCACGTGCTCGGCTGGGTCGCCGGCGGGGTCGGCGTCAATTTGTGGCTCAAGGAAAAGCCCAAGGTCAAGGCCGACGGAACGCCGGATTTGAGCGGGATGAAGATCCGCGGCATCGCCGGCCTGCACCGGGAATGGCTCAAGGCCATGGGCGCGACCCAGATCAGCGTCCCCGCGCCGGGCATCTACAATGCGCTTGAGCGCAACCTTGTCGATGGCGCCGCGTGGCCCGGCCTCGGCATTCTCGGCTTCGGCTTCCAGAAGTTCGTCAGCTACCGGGTCGACCCGATGGTCTGGCAGTTCGACAACCTCATCTGGATCAATCTCGACAAGTGGAACTCGCTGACCCAGGCGCAGCGCGACGCCCTGACGACGTCGGTGATCGCGTTCGAGCCGGTCGCCCACGTCTTCTACGAGAAGCTGGTTGCCGAACGATGGGCCAAGCTCGACCAGCAGGGCGTCAAGTCGTTCGAGCTCACCGGCGCCGCGGCCCGGCGCTACATCGCGGCGGCCGAAAAGGTGCAGTGGGACCAGGTGAAGAAGCTGGCGCCGAACGAATACGACGAGCTGCGCAAGAAGTTCCCGCCGTCGCCGGTCAACTAGGCCGGTCAACTGGACGGCGGAGCAACGCCGACGCCTTGCAGCGGGCGTGCGCCACCTCGTCCGGCTCTATGACAGGCTGATCGTGGCGCTGGCGGCCGTCGCCGGCGCCATGCTCGCCGGCGTGTTCGTCATGATCGTCTACGAGGTGACGGTGCGCGCGCTCGGCTACCAGCCGCCGGCGCATACCAGCGCGCTCAGCGAATACGCCATGCTCTACATGACCCTGCTGGCCGCCCCCTGGGTGCTGCGCAAGAAGGGCCATGTGTTCGTGGAATTCCTGGCCGGTAGCCTGCCGGGACAGGTGCGCCGGGGCCTCCGGCGGAGCATTTACGTGCTCTGCATCGTCGTCTGCCTCGGCCTCGCCTATTACGGCCTGCGCGCGGCGCTCGACTACTGGGAGCGCGGCGAGCTCGATATCCGGTCCATCGTGATCGCCAAATGGGCGTTCTATGCGCCCCTGCCGGTCGGCTTTTTCCTGTGCGCCGTCGAGTTCGGCCGTTTCCTGCTCGGCGTCGACGACATGTACGACCGCGGGCCGGACATCGATACGGAAGGCATCTGACCGGCCGATGGAGTGGTACTGGACCGCCGCCATCGCCATCGGCCTCGTCGTGCTGCTGATGGGGCTGTCCGTACCGGTCGCCATCGCCTTCTTCACCGTCAGCGCCCTCGGCGCCCTCTGGGTTTCCGGCGAACCGGGGCTGGAGCAGATCGCCGTCAACGCGCCGGCGTCGATCTCCTCCTACGCCTTCGTCCCGATCCCGCTTTTCCTTTTGATGGGCGAGCTCTTTTTCCACACCGGGGTCGCCCGCCGGGTCTTCGACGCCTTCGACGCGCTGTTCGGCCGGCTACCGGGCCGGCTCTCCTATGTGACGGTGGCAAGCGGCACGGCCTTCGCCGCGCTCTCCGGCAACTCGATGGGCAATACGGCGATGCTCGGCTCGCTGCTGGTGCCGGAAATGACCCGGCGGGGCTACAAGAAGCACATGTCGATGGGCCCGATCCTCGGCGTCGGCGGACTGGCGATGATCATCCCGCCGTCGGGCCTGGGCGTGCTGCTCGGCAGCCTCGCCATGATCGATATCGGCAAGCTGCTGATCGCCGGCGTCTTTCCCGGCCTGATCCTGGCCGGCCTCTATGCCCTGCTGATCACCATCCAGGTCCGGATCGATCCGGAGGCGGCGCCGCAATATGAGGTCGTGCCCGTTTCGCTCGGCCGCAAGCTCCTGCTGATCGCGAGCCAGCTCCTGCCGATGGGCGTCGTCATCTTCGCCGTGATCGGGCTGATCGTGCTCGGCATCGCCACACCGGAGGAGTCCGCGGCCTTCGGCGTGCTCGGCGTGCTGGTGCTGGCCGCCGTTTTCCGCACGCTCACGCTGCGCGCCGTGATCCGGGCGCTCACCGGCGCGCTGCGCGTCACATGCATGGTGCTCTTCATCGTCATCGCCTCCTACGCCTTCACCCAGATCCTCGCGCTGTCGGGCGCAACGCGCACCCTGGTCGATTCGGTGGCCACGATCGAGCTGGCGCCGCTGCTCCTGCTGCTGGTCATGTTCCTGATCCTGCTCGTCATGGGCATGTTCATGGACGTGGTCTCGATCATGCTGCTGACGATCCCGATCTTCTTCCCGCTCGCCCAGTCGCTCGGCTACGACCCCGTCTGGTTCGGTCTCGTCATGCTGCTCACCCTCGAAATCAGCATGGTCACGCCGCCCTTCGGCCTCGGCCTGTTCGTCATGCTCGGCGTCGCGCCGCGGGGCACGACCCTTGGCGATGTCGCGAAGGCCGCGGCGCCCTATGTCGTCTGCGACCTGATCCTGTTCGCCCTGCTCGTCGCCTTCCCGTCGATCGCCCTGTTCCTGCCCGGCCAGATGGAGTGATCCGGCGGGCGCCGTCGGTCCGCATCGAGCAATGGCGCGATCCTGGCCGGCTGCGGCGGGCCGGACCTCTCGGGCGAGGCGACCTTGCCGGAGGACCGCCGGACACAGAGGCCCGGGATGTCGGCACGGAACCGCGTCAGCTGGTCAGCTTGCAGCGCCGCCAGCGCTCGACGGGGCCCTCGCCCACGGTCACGTCGAGGTCGAAGTCGCTGAGCAGGACCATGACGACCGTCTTGCCCGCGCCCGTCTCGCCGGGCGGAACGACATATTGGAACCCGTGCCGGTCGTAGTCGCCGGTCATCGACGTGCCGCCCGGGGTGACGATGGACGGGCCGTCGATCCGCATCGAGCGGCTGTCCCGGCACCACATGCCGTCGATGGCATCGGCCCGCGCATCGAGCACGGCCAGCATCCAGCCGCCCGCGAGAGCGGCCGCCGCGACGAACCCACGCACGGAGCGCTTCATCCGGGCCTCCGCCCATGAGTGTAGACCCTTCCGCGTCGGGCGGCGAACCCTCGCCGCCGCCGGTTGACGCCCGATGGGCGGTGCCGATACTGGCCTCCGGTCGCGGTCCCGGCGGAGTCGACGTGTTCAGATCGGTCGAGCAGCTCTTCAGGCCGCGTTCCATCGCCATCGTCGGTGCCTCGGAGAGCGGCGCGGGGGGCTGGCCGCGGGCGATCTACGCCAATCTGGCGCATGCCGGCTTCCCGGTTCCGGTCTATCTGATCAACCCCCGGCGCGACCTTCTGTGGGGGCGCGAGGTACACCCGTCCTTCGCGAGCCTGCCGGAGCCGGTCGACCTCGCGCTGACCCTGATCCCGGCGGAACGCGTCGCCGACGCGCTGGCCGAGGGGCTCGACCACGGGCTGAAGTCGGCGCTGGTCTTCGCCGCCCGGTTCGGCGAGGGCGGGGACGAGGCGGGGGGAGAGCGTTCGCGGGCGCTGGCGGCGCTGTGCGAACGCGGGCTCCGGGTCTGCGGGCCCAACTGCATGGGCGCGCTGGGACTGCCCGAGTCCAACCTGTTCTACCCGGCAGAACGGGTGCGCACGCTGCCGAAGGGCGGGGTCGGCGTGGTCTTCCAGTCCGGCGGCACCTTCCAGTACTGGCTCGGCCAGGGGGCGGTGCGCGGCCTCGGCTTCAGCTACGCGGTCTCCAGCGGCAACGAGCTCGACCTCGACGCCGCCGACTACATCTCCTTCCTGGTCGACGATCCCGGCACGCGGGTGATCGCCTGCATGCTGGAGGGCATCCGCCGTCCCGAGGCGTTCATGGCGGCGGCCGAAAAGGCGCTCGCGGCGGGGAAGCCCATCGTCGCGGTCAAGACCGGGGCGAGCGAGCGCGGCAGGGCGGCGACCGAGAGCCACACCGGGGCGGTGGCGGGCGACGACGACATCTTCAACGCGGTCTGCGACCGCTACGGCATTTCGCGCTGCCACGGGCTCGACGATCTGATCGAGACCGCGCTTATGTTCTCCACCGTGCGCCTGCCGAAGGGGCCTCGCGTCGCCTTTGCGGGCTACTCGGGCGGGGCGACCGGTCTGTTCCTGGACTATGCGAGCGATGCCGGGCTGCCGGTGGCCGAGCTCGGCGAGGAGACCGAGGCGGCCATCGCGCCCCTGCTCGACCGCGGGCTCGCGCCCGGCAACCCGCTCGACGGCGGCGCCGGGCTCGCCGGCCGGCAGGACGATTTCCGCGAGATCTGCCGGGCGATCGCCGACGATCCGGGCGTCGACATCCTGTCGATGCAGGGCCAATTGCCGGCACAGGACGGCGAGCGCGGCGACCCCGGCGTGTTCGCCGCGGCGGCGCAAGGCGCGGCCTCGGTGGTGGCCCACGGACGGATGGGCCAGAACGTGACCGAGGCGGGGCGCGCCTTCCAGGCGGCGGCGGGCGTCCCCTTCCTGCAGGGCCTGCCGGAGACCGTGCGCGCTCTCGGGGCGCTCGGGCGCTATGCCGGGC
>JAPPHW010000349.1 GCA_028820945.1 Defluviicoccus sp. | reverse complement strand
GGACGAGGATCTCGTCGGGGTGGAACATCATGATCTTCTGGCCGAACCCGCCGCCCACGTTGGGCGCGATGACGCGGATCCTGTCCTCGTCGATGCCGAACAGCGAGGCGAGCCCGCCGCGCACCGAGATCGTCGCCTGCGTCGAATCCCAGACCGTCAGCTCCCCCGACACCCCGTCCCAGCGCGCGGCGACGGCGCGGCATTCCATCGGCGCCGCGGTCGAGCGTTCGAGCCGGACGCGCACCGTCGTGGTGTGCTCGGCCGCGGCGAAGGCGGCATCGGCGTCGCCGCTCTCCTGGATGAAATGCGCGGCGACGTTGTTGGGGATGTCGTCATGCACCAGCGGCGCGCCGTCGGCGATCGCCTTTTCGAGGTCGAGCTCGACCGGCAGCGGTTCGTATTCGACCTCGATGAGCGAACACGCGTCCTCCGCGGTGTACCGGTCGACCGCGACCACCATCGCGATGCACTGGCCGGCATAGAAAACGTCGTCGCGGGCGAGCGGACGCTGGGTTTTGCCGCCCGACACGATGCAGGGATGCGGAATCAGCATCGGCAACTCGACATCGAGCGCGCCGATAGTGTCGGCCGTGTAGACGGAGACGACATCCGGCAGCGACTCGGCGGCGGAAATGTCTATCGAGCGGATCCGCGCGCGCGCATGCTCGCTCCTCACGAATGCCGCATGCAGGGCGCCGGGCAGCGAAATGTCGTCGATAAATGCCCCCTCGCCCTTGAGCAGGGTGGGGTCGGCATTTCGCTGGACCGGCTCGCCGAATTGCCGTGTCGACATTCGCTCCTCCTCAGTCCGCGGCCGCGTTCATCAGCTCGACCGAGCGGCGGAACGCCTTGACGATGTTGCCGTAGCCCGTGCAGCGGCAGAGGTTGCCCGACAGCACCTCCCGGATCGCCCTGTCCGACAGGTCGGGCTCCGGCGTCTCCTCGAGATAGCTCAGCATCGACATCACGAAACCGGGGGTGCAATAGCCGCACTGCAGAGCGTGGCACTCCATCATCGCCTGCTGGATCGGGTGCAGCGTGCCGTCCTCGGCGGCGACGCCCTCGATGGTGCGGATATCGGCGCCGTCCGCCTGCACCGCGAAGGCCAGGCACGAACGCCCGGCGCGGCCGTCGATCGTCACCGTGCAGCAGCCGCACACCCCGTGCTCGCAGCCGACATGCGTGCCCGTGAGGCCGAGCTCGTGGCGGATGAAATCGCTCAGCAGCATGCGCGGGCTGGCCTCGCGGGTGACGGTCTCGCCATTGACCGTGAGCGTCACCGGGACCTTCGGATCGGACGAGGCCGCGGGGATCGGCTTCTTCAGCACCGTTTTCGCCATGGTCTAGCGTCCCGCCCGTTCGAGAGCCCTCGCGACGGTTCGCCGCACCAGCGCCGCCAGCAGGTCCGTGCGATAGGCGACGCCCGCCTGCATGTCGGTGGGCGCGGTCATGTACGCCTTGGCCGCCTCGCCGGCGTCCGCGCGCGCGTCCTCGTCGACGGTCCGGCCCCGGAGCGCGTCCTCCGCGGCGGTAAGACGAACTGGCTTCGCGCCGATGCCGCAGGCCGCGATCCGCGCCTCGCCGCACCGCCCGTCCTCGACCTCGAGCAGGGTGCAGACCCCGGCGAGAGCGTAATCGCCCCGGCGCCTGGCGAACTCCTCGAACGCGTATCCCATTCCGGGCGGCAGCGCCGGGATGCGCACCTCGGTCAGGATTTCCGTCTGGGCGAGGTCGGTCGTCATGTGGAACCGGAACAGCTCGTCGGCCGCGATCTCGCGGCTGCCGTCCGGGCCCTGGACGGAAACCGAACCGCCGCTCGCCACCAGAAGGCAGGGAAGCTCGGCCGCGGAATCGGCATGCGCGATGCTGCCGCCCACGGTCCCCCGGTTGCGGATCGCGATATGGGCGACGTTGTCGAGCACCTCGCCGATCAGCGGATTCGCGCGGTTGGCCTCCTCATGGGTCTCCAGCTCGCGGTGCCTGGTCATCGCGCCGACGCGGATCGTCCCGTCCTCCACCGCGATGCCGCGCAGCGCCTCGATCCTGCGCAGGTCCACCAGCCTGCCCGGAGTGGACAGGCGGAAATTCATCGTCGGGATCAGGCTTTGGCCCCCGGCGAGCGGGCGCGCCGTCTCGTCCCCGGCGAGCGCCGCCACCGCCGCCTCGACGGTCTCGGGCGCGACGTAGTCGAACAAAGCGGGCTTCACTCCGCCGCCTCCGCCGCGGTTTCGGCCCACCAGCCGGCATCGGGGTCCTGCCAGCCCTCGGGCCAGTCCAGCCTGCCGGCTTCGCGCGCCGCCTCGACATAGGGGCCGCGATCGAACATCGGCAGCGCGCCCCGCCTGGCGCGGAGCTCCATGCGGCGGGCATCCGTCGCTTCCCTGTCGACCTCCGGCCGCGTGCCGGACATGTTCAGGACGACGCCGTACTCGTCGGCGGCCGATTCTTCGGAAACCAGCCCGCACTCGACATCGTAGGCGACCAGCTCCGGCTCGCGCAGGAGCGGATCGCCCCAGCCCCCGCCGCCGGTGGTCCGGATGCGGACGGTCGTGCCCTCCGGCACCTCGATATTGTCGGCCATGCCCGCGATGTCGCACAGCTCGCCGCCCCCGTCCTCCACCGCGATGCTGTATGTGGAGCCCGGCCTGCCGCCGTTGACGCCGTAGGTGTTGACCAGCGCGCGGTCGGCGTTCGACAGCAGCCGGCAGGGTTGCAGCGCGCGGATGCGCTTGTCGTAGCCGAATCCGCCCCGCCGGAAGCCGGCGCCGCCGGAATCGCGCGCCAGCCCCAGCTTCTCGACCAACACCGGGTAGCGGGTCTCGGAGAACTCCGCCGGCAGGTTGCGCGAGTTGGGGACGATGTGGACCACGTCCGAGCCGTCGGCCCAGGGTCTGCCCGGCCCGCCGCCGCCCAGCACCTCCCGGAACAGGAAGAAGTCCTTGTTCGAGGCGCCGCCGTGGAGGCCCCAGATGCGGATCGTCTCGTGGTCGGCCGGCATTTGTCCGCCCGTCGCCTTGGAGAGCAGCGCCGCGAAGATGCCGAGCGAGCGCAGCAGGATGAAGAATCGCATCCCCGTCGCCTTGCCGAAATTGGGCGTCACCAGCGTGCCCTTTTCCGGGAATTTCACGTCGATCACGTCGAGCACGCCCTCGTTCATGTCGATCTCGGCGGCGCGCTCGGGCGAAGAGGCGAGCGAACGCAGGACGGGACCCATCCACTTGCGCACGAACTTGCCGTCGGAATAGTCGATCGCCCAGTTGATCGGCCCCTTGGCCTCCCGGTCGGTGCCGGTGAAGTCGAGCAGGATCTTGTCGGCCGTCTTGGTCATGGTGACGCGCATCGCGTGCAGCCGGGGCGCATCGACGCCGTCGTTCTCGATATAGTCCTCCCAGGCGTAGACGCCGTCCGCGATCCTGGGCAGGAGCTCGCGCCGGATCGTCTCGGCGCAGTTCCCGATCATCGCGTCGAACGCGGCTTCCAGCGTGTCCGCGCCGTAGCGCTCGGCGAGCGCTACCACCCGCCTGGACCCCAGCATGGCGGCGCCGATCTCGGCGTCGAGGTCGCCGCGCAGATGCTCCGACAGGCGGGAGTTGCGCTCGATGATGCGGAACGCCGCCTCGTTCACCCTGCCGCCCTCGTAGAGCTTGATCGGCGGGATCACCAGCCCCTCGGTCCACATGTCCTCGGCATGGACCGGCAGGCTGCCGGGCACCGACCCACCGACATCGTCGTGGTGGCCGAACACCTGGGAGAAGCCGATCAGCCTTCCCTCGTGGAAGATCGGCAGGGTGGAGCAGAGATCGGGGATGTGGCCGATGCCGCCCGACGAGTTGTAGGGGTCGTTCCAGAAGAACACGTCGCCCGGGTTGATGTCGTCCGGCGCGAAATACTCGAACACCGGCTCGACCAGGGCGGAATAGGACCGCCCGGTGAGCTTGCGGCCCTTGGCGTCGAACAGCGCCACGCGGTAGTCGTGCTGGTCGCGGATCATCGGCGAGCGCGAGGTGCGCTCGACGGCGGCCTCGATCTCGAGCTCGGCCGAGCGGATGGTGCCGGTGATGATCTCGAGCTCGACCGGCCCGAGCTGCCGGGCCTCCTTGCGGGGCTTGCTCATGAGGATTTCTCCAGGATGAGATTGCCGTATCGGTCGACGGTCGACCGCCAGGTTTCGGGCACGACGGTCGTCGATCCGTATTCCTCGACGATCGCGGGGCCTGTCAAGGACGCGCCGACGCCGAGATCGCCGCGCCGCCAGATGCCGCACTCGATCCAGCCGCTCGCGCGCCAGTAGACCCGGCGGTTCGCGACGGGGGCGGCATCGCCGCCGCCATCGCCGAGAGGGCGGATCTCCGGCCGGTGCACGCGGCCCACCGCCTGAACCCGAAGGCTCACCGCCTCGACATCCTGGCGGCCCTCGTAGTGGAAGCCGAAGGTGCTCTCGTGCACCCGGTGGAAGTCGCGCCACATCGTTTCCACCGCATCGATCCCGGCGGTGCCGGGCGGGATCGGGACCGGGACCTCGTGCCCCTCGCCGACATAGCGGACGTCGGCGCTGCGGACCAGGTCGATCGCCTCGCGCGCGACGCCCTCGGCCATGATCTCGTCCCGGCCGGCATCCTCCAGCGCGGACCACAGGGCTTCGAGCTCGCCCGGATCGTGCGACGACTGCTGGCGGACGCAGGTCCTGACATAGTCGCGCTTGACGTCGGAGACGTGGAGCCCGAAGGCCGACAGGTTTCCCGGGTTGGGCGGCACCACGGCGGTGGCGATGCCGAGGAAATCGGCGACTTCCGCCGCGAACAGCCCGCCGGCGCCGCCGAAGGCGACCATCGCGTAATCGCCCGGATCGAGGCCGCGCGTGGTGGTGACGCGCCGGATGCCGTGCACCTGGTTGGCGGAGGCAATCTCCAGCACGCCGGCGGCGGCCTCCTCGGGCGCGATTTCGAGCTTTCGGCCGAGCTCCTCGTAAGCGGCGCGCGCGGCGTCCGCGTCGAGCTTCAGCCCGCCGCCGATCAGCGCTTCGGGCAGCCGTCCGAGCGCCAGCCCCGCATCGGTCACCGTCGGCTCGGTGCCGCCGCGGCGATAGC
>JAPPHW010000224.1 GCA_028820945.1 Defluviicoccus sp. | reverse complement strand
TCGACACGCCGCCCAGCGCGACGCCGATCGGCACCCGGATCGCGATCAGCGCGAGAACCGCGCCGATTCCGGCAAATCCGATTTCGAGATGGCTCACGTCAGGCGTTCCCGGCTCAATACCCGTCGCGGGCGCGGACTTCGAGGCGAGCCGAATCCCGATCGCCCGAACCGCGGCGGAAATGGCGCACCAGCGCCAGCGCGACATAGAGCGCCATGGCGGCTAGGCCGATCGTCAGGAACCAGCGGCTGGGCCAGACCGCAACGAGGTCGACCGAGGTTTCCCACGCCTCCCCTTCCCGGGTACGACGAACCGCCTCGACGCCAGTGTGGTAGATGAAGAACAGGAGGTAGGCGAGCGTGACCAGTCCGGCGCAGCCGACCAGCGCGGCGAGCGGACGGCCGCTGATCCGCGCGGTGAACAGCTCGACGATCAGGTGCCCCTCGGCGAAGGTCACATAGGCCAGCGGCAAGAACACCACCGCCACCATGTAGTAGGCGGCGACGATTTCGGTGGTGCCGTCGATCGGGTCGTTGAACAGGTACTTGGTGGCGACGTCGGCCACGATGTGCAGCATCATCAGGACCAGCGCCACGCCGCCCGCGACGGCGAGACCCTCGCCCAGCCTCTTGAGGGGACGCTCCGGGTTGAACGACGCCATGCGGCCCTCCCTCTTTCCGGGCCCCTCACACTGGCGGCAATGGAGGCGCAGGGTCAAGCTTCAGCCCCGGCGGCGCCAGATTTGGACTTGGACGCCCGGCGGCCCGGCCGATACAGTCTTACGCGAACGCCCGATACCGGGACGACGAGAACTAACAGGGGGAAAAAAGATGTCCAGACGATCGATATCCGTGACGCTTCTTGCCGTCACGCTGGCCTTCGTGGCGCAGCCCGCTTCGACGGCCGAATACGTTTACGGATCGTGGAACAGCCCGAAGAACGTGGTCTTGACGCAAGGCGTCGCGCCCTACCTCAAGGCGGTCACCGAGGAGACCGGCGGCTCGCTGAAATGGAAGCTTCTGGCGGGCGC
The DNA here is from genome assembly GCA_028820945.1 of Defluviicoccus sp. The sequence continues at coordinate 4,166 of JAPPHW010000224.1, read as the reverse complement.
GCAGCTGTTCGGCGGCCGCGCGACGCTTGCCGGCATCCGCGACCGCATCGCCGATGCGGGCGGTCCGGTGATCCCGGCGTTCACCCGCAAGGAGCTGCGCGCCGCGAACGTGGTCTACGACCTGATCAACGCGTCGGTCTCGCCGGTCGTCATGGCCGGTGCCGTGGCGGAGACCTACCACCTCGACTGCCCCGACTGTAAGGGCGATTTCTCCAGGAACAACGCGCTGTTTCTCGCCAACTACGCATCGACGCGGTTCAACCTCCTGTGCCGCGCGCCGATCGCCAAGGCATCCGACATGAAAGGAAGACGCGTGCGCGTGGTCGGCGCGCTCGGCCGCTTCCTCAAGTCGCTCGGCGCCGTCCCGGTCGGTGGAAGCCCGGCCAAGGCGGTGCAGGCGATCCAGCGCGGCAATCTGGACTGCATCGCCGGGCCGATCAGCTGGCTGCAGTCTTTCGGGCTGTGGGATCTCACCAAGCACGTGCTCGACGCCGAGCTCGCGATCCAGCCGACCCCGTCGGGCATGGTGGTCAACCGGGATGCCTGGAAGGCGCTGTCGAAGTCCGAGAGGGCGGCGATGATCAAGCACGCGCCCAGCCTGATCGCCAACATCACGATTCGGGGCTACATGGCCGAAGACGTGGAGGTCCGCGCGGAGGCCAAGAAACGGGGTGTCACCATCACTCCCGAGGACGGCTCGATGGGCCCCGCCTTCGAGGCCTACAAAAAGAACGAGCTCAAGGTCGTTCCCGAGCTTGCGAAGAAGGACGGGGTGGAGTCGGCGGACGCGATCGTGAAGGCGCATCTCGCCAACGTCGCCAAGTGGGAGAAGATCCACGAGAAGATCGGCGACGACCCCGACAAGTTCGCGCAGGCGCTTTGGGACGAGGTGTTCAGCAAGCTCGATCCCGAGAAGATCTAGCGTGAGTTCAGGCGGGGCGGGCGGCGCCCGTCCCGCCGCCGTATCCGGGCACGCCGGAGCGTTTGCGATGACCGGGGCACTCTTCCGGGATATCGAGATCGGTCTCTACAGCGTGTCCGCCACCGCCGATAACCGGGCGGTGGCGAAGCGGGCCGAGGCGCGCGGATTTCGCCGCCTCTGGCTTGCCGAGGACCATCACAGTCGCGACATCTTCGTCCAGGCCACCGCGATCGGCACCGCAACCGGGTCGATCGAGATCGGGCTCGGGATCGTCAACCCCTATACCCGGCATCCGGCGCAGATCGCCATGGCGGTCGCCGACCTGGAAGAGCTGGCGGGGCCGCGCTTCATACTGGGGCTCGGCGCCGGCTGGTCGTCCATCTCCGCTCACGGGCTGGAGAACCCGCGCCCGATCGCCGCGCTCAGGGAAGCTGCGGCAATCTGCCGGGGCATGCTGAGCGGCGAACGGTTTGCCTTTGAAGGCGCGCTCTACCGCCTGCCCGCGCCTGGAGCGCGGCTCACCTTCGCCCCGCCGCGTCCCGACGTGCCGTTCTATATCGGCTCGATGGGGCCGCGCACGCTGAAAATGGCGGCGCCGACTGCGGACGGGGTGTTCTTCAGCGTCTTCGCGAGCCCGGCCTATGTCGAGCACTGCCTGGGTTATGTGCGCGAGGCGCTCGACGGCACCGGCCGCACGGTCAAGGATATCGACGTCACCTGCTACATCGTCTTTTCCGTCGACGAGGACGGCGACGCCGCGCGCGCCGCGGCCAAAGAGCTGATCGCCCATTACCTGATGCGGATTCCGGACACAATCCGCTTCGAGTTCGCCGGGCTCGACGTCGCCCGCATGCAATCCCTGCAGGCCAGACTCAAGTCCGCCTTCGCCGAGAACCGGCTGGAACGGGCGGTCGCCGCCCTGGACGACGACGTGGTCGCTGCGCTCGCCGTGGCGGGCACACCGGACGAGTGCATCGAAGGCTTGAAACCCTACGCTGCCGCCGGGCTGAAAACCGCCGTGCTCTACCAGGTCCTGGGTCCCGACCGGCTGGCATCCGTCGATCTAATCGCGGATCGCATCCGGCAGGCGCTCGCCGGCTGAAACGGTTATCTGGACGGCGGCCAACCCCCTCACCCAGACGCCCGCAGGAACGAAGACGAGCCTGTCCGAGGCCCGGGAGGAAGTCCGCTCATGTCATCCCGAGACCGCGCGGCATGAGGCGAGTTCCTGTCGATGTGCGCGCCGGAGTTCGAGTCAAGGTCATCGCCGTCAAGGTCTCTCCCGAGGGCGTGTCCGAGCTGTTCGCAGCGGGCCGCTACCCAGCGCGGCGTTTAAGCTCCCTGAGCACTCCCGGCACGAGATCGGGGAGATCCTCGGCGATGAGGCCGGGTCCGAAGGCGGTGGCGGCCTCGCCATGCATCCAGGCGACGGCCGAGGCGGCCTCGAAGGGCGGCAGCCCCTGGGCGAGAAGGCCCAGCGCGAGGCCCGCCAGCACGTCGCCCGTTCCGGCGGTCGCGAGGTCGGGCGGCGCGTTGGCGTTGATCGCGACGCGGCCGTCCGGCGCCGCGATCACGGTGTCGGTGCCCTTGAGAAGCACCGTCGCGCCGGATTGTGCCGCCGCCCGGCGCACCCGGGACAACTTGTCGCCTTCGGCCTGGAACAGGCGGGCGAACTCGCCCTCGTGCGGCGTCAGAACCGTCGGCGTGCCTTCGATTGCCGCGAACAGGGTTTCGGGTGCGTCGGCGAACACGGTCAGCGCATCGGCGTCGAGCACCGTGGGCTTGCCGGCGGAAAGCGCGTGGAGAACGAGCTCCCGCGTCTCCTCGGAGACCCCCGCTCCCGGCCCGGCCAGCGTCGCGCTGCGCCTCGGGTCCTCCAGATATGCGGCGAACGCTTCCGGGCCGTCGACGGCGACGACCAGCGGGCCGACCAGGCCGGCCGCATAGATCGCCCGCGCCTCCTCGCGGCACAGAACGCTGACCATTCCGGCGCCGATGCGCATTGCCGCGCGTGCCGCGAGTCTCGCCGCGCCGGTCATTTCGCTGCCACCGGCGATGACGGCGTGGCCGCGGCTGTACTTATGGTCGCCCGGTCGCGGCCAGCGGAGCGCGCCCGACCACAGGCCCGGTTCGTTGGCGAAGGCGGCGGGGCCGATTTCATCGAGTACGGAATCGGGAATGCCGATGTCGGCGACATAAATCTCGCCCATCGAAAATCGCCCCGGATCAAGAAGATGGCCCGGTTTTCTTCGAAAAAAGGTGACCGTTACTGTGGCCTTTGACGCGATGCCCCTGATTTCGCCGGTGTTGCCGTCGACGCCGCTGGGCACGTCCACCGCGACGCAGGGTCGGTCCCCGATCGCCTCGATCGCGGCGCGCGCACCGCCGTCCACGTCGCGGACCAGGCCGGCGCCGAATACCGCGTCAACGACGAGCTCCGCATCGGCGACCGCATGGGCCGACATGGCCTCGACCGGGCCGGTCCAGCGATCGGCGTTGATCCTCGCATCCGCCCTTAGCCGGTCGCGCTCGCCGAGCAGCGCCACGCGGACCGGCCAGCCGCGCCCGGCCAGCAGACGGGCGATCACGAAGCCGTCGCCGCCATTGTTGCCCGGACCGCAGAGCACCGACGTCGGCCGGCTCGCCCAGCGGATGCAGATCCGGTCCGCGACGGCGCGCCCCGCCGCCTCCATCAACTCGACCCCGGACGTGCCGCCGGCGATGGCGAGCGCATCGGCCCGCGACATCTCCTCGACGGTCAGCAGCTCGGCGGCCATCGGCTCGCTCCGGGATGCGGTCAGGCCGCCGTTTCGCTGCTTTCGCGGCGGGCGAGCTCCTTCAGCACCTCGTCGAGGGTCATTACGTCGGCGTATTTGTGGTGGAGGTCGAACAGCGCGATCTTGTGGATCAACTCTGCCCGGTCGAAGACGCATTCCTCGACTACCGTCGCGTGGTATCCGTTCGAATAGGCATCGACCGTCGAGGCGCGCACGCAGCCCGACGTGGAATCGCCGCAGATCAGCACGCTGTCGACGCCGAGCCGGGTGAGATGGGCGACCAGCGGCGTGCCGTAGAACGCGCTTGCCCTCTCCTTTTCGATCAGGAGGTCGCCCGGGCGCGGGGCGAACGCCTCGTATATCTCGTAATCGTCGCCCGACCCGGTGCCGACCTGGCGGTTGGTCGCGACGACGCTGCCGCGCTTCGTCGCGGCGGTGGTGTAGATCACCGGCAGCCCCAGCGCGCG
>JAPPHW010000189.1:1783-5214 GCA_028820945.1 Defluviicoccus sp. | reverse complement strand
CCCCCCCCCCCCCCCCCCCCCCCCCCCCCCCCCCCCCCCCCCCGCGGCCCCCGCCGGTCGACCATGCGCGGCGCCCGTTTTTTTCGCTTCGAGGGCCGCACATGCGTCCGCGCCGCCCTGGGCGCGGGCGGGGACCACCGGCGACCTCGACAACCGCCCCCGCCCTTCCCCCACCCGCCAAGGTGATGCACAAAGGGAGCCCCACCATGGAGCCGCCATGCCCTCCCGCACCTTCCCCATCGCCCTCGCCGCCCTTGCCGTCCTCGCCCTCCTCGCCGCCCCGGCCGATGCCCGCACCGTCACCGACTCCGCCGGCCGGACGGTCGAGATCCCCGAACGCGTCGCCCGCGTCTTCGCCTCGGGCCCGCCGGCGGCGATCGTGCTCTATGCCCTTCGGCCGGAGGTGCTGCTCGGCTGGCCGCGGGCGCTGCGCGGGTATGAGAAGCCCTATATCGCGGCGCCCTATCGCGAGCTGCCCGAGACCGGGCGGCTCACCGGGCGGGGCGGGGAAGCGAACCTGGAGCGTGTGCTGGCGCTCAAACCCGACCTGATCGTCGATTTCGGCTCGGTGCGCGGCACCTATATCGACCTCGCCGACCGGGTGCAGGCGCAGACCGGCATCCCCTACATCCTGGTGAACGGGCGGTTTTCGGAGACCGCGCGTTCGCTCCGCCTGCTGGGCCGCGCGCTCGGCGTGCCCGAGAGGGGCGAGGCGCTGGCGCGCGACGTCGAGGCGACCTTCGCCGCCTTGGACCGGGCGCTCGGAGCGGTGCCGGCCGGGGAACGCCCCCGGGTCTATCTCGCGCGCGGGCCGGACGGGCTGGAGACCGGCCTCAGGGGCTCGATCAATACCGAGATCGTCGAGCGCGCCGGCGGGCGCAATGTGGCCGAGGCGCCGGGCCGGTACGGGCTGGTGCAAGCCTCGCCCGAGCAGGTCATCGTCGCCGACCCGGACACGATCGTCACCTGGGACCGCATCTTCTATTCCCGCGTCTGGCGCGACCCGCTGTGGCAGGGGATCTCGGCGGTCCGCCGGGGGCGGGTCTATCTCTCGCCCACCGCGCCGTTCGGCTGGATCGACCGGCCGCCCTCGGTCAACCGGCTGATGGGGCTCAAATGGCTCGCCGGCGTGTTCTACCCGGAGCGCTGGACGGGCGACCTGCGCGCCGACACCGCCGCGTTCTACCGGCTCTGGTACCATGTCGACCTCGGCGAGGCCGAGCTCGACCGGCTGCTCGAATGGGCCAGGGGACGCGCGCCCTGACGGTGCGGTTGGCGCCCTCCCCCGGCCCCTCCCGCAAGCGGGAGGGGAGAGGAGGGAGACGAGGAGGCGGCAACAACGCCCCCTCTCCCCCGCGGGGGAGAGGGTCGGGGTGAGGGGTGAGGCGATGCGCGACTCCGGCGACGGCGGGCATGCGGTGAAGGGGAGGCGGCAGCCGTGAGTCCGGGCTCGTCCCGAACGAGCCTCGTTCTCCTTGCCGCGCTGGCCGCCGGCTCGTTCGGCGCGCTCTTGATCGGGCCGTATCCGCTCGGGCTCGGCGAGGCGCTCTCGATCCTCGCGGGCGGGGAGGGGGCGGGGCGGGCGGAGACCGTGCTGCTCTCGATCCGCCTGCCCCGGGTGGCGGCCTCGCTGCTGGTCGGCGCCGCGCTCGCCGCCGCCGGGGCGTGCTACCAGACGCTGTTCCGCAACCCGCTGGTCTCGCCCGATATCCTCGGCGTCTCGGCGGGCGCCGGGCTCGGCGCGGTGCTCGGCATCTTCCTGTCGCTGCCGGTGCTGGCGATCCAGCTGATGGGGTTCGCGGGCGGGCTCGCGGCGGTGGCGCTGGTGGGCTTCGTCGCCGCTTCGGTCCGGGTCGGCGACCGCACGCTGATCCTGGTGCTGGCGGGCGTGGTGGTGGGCGCGCTTACGGGCGCCGCGACCTCGCTCCTCAAGGTGCTGGCCGATCCCTACGACCAGTTGCCGGCGATCACCTTCTGGCTGCTGGGGAGCCTCGCCGGGGTGAAGACGGAGGACATCCTGCCCGCCGCGCCCGTCGTCGTAGCCGGCTTGGTGCCGCTCGTCCTGCTGCGCTGGCGGATCAACGTGCTCGCGCTCGGCGACGAGGAGGCCCGCGCGCTCGGGGTCGAGGCGGCGAGGCTCCGTCTCGTCGTCATCGTGTGCGCCACGCTGATCACGGCGAGCGCGGTAGCGGTCGCGGGCGTCGTCGGCTGGGTCGGGCTGGTGATCCCCCATATCGCGCGGATGCTCGTGGGGCCCGGCTTCGGGCAACTCCTGCCTGCCGCGGCGCTCCTGGGCGCCGGCTACATGCTCGCCACCGACACGCTCGCGCGCACCGTCTCCGCCGTCGAGGTGCCGCTCGGCATCCTCACCGCCGTGGTCGGCGCGCCGTTCTTCCTCTGGCTTCTCGCGCGGGGGCGGCGGACATGGGCGTGACGGTCGAGACCCGCGAACTCGCCATCGGCTATCCCGGCCACGAGGTCGGCAGCGGGATCGAGGTCGGCGCCGGGCCGGGCGAGGTGCTGTGCCTGCTAGGCCCCAACGGGTCCGGCAAGACGACGCTGTTCAAGACCCTGCTCGGGCTGATCCCGGCGCGCGGCGGCGAGGTGCTGCTCGGCGGCCGGCCGCTCGGGTCTCTCGCGCGGACCGAGATCGCAACCCGCGCCGCCTACGTCCCGCAGGCCCATGCCGCGCCCTTCGCCTATCCGGTGCTGGAGGTCGTCCTGATGGGCCGGACGGCGCGGCTCGGCCTCTTCTCCCAGCCCGGCGAGGCCGATCGGGAGGCCGCGCTGAACGCGCTCGCCAGGCTCCGCATCGGAGACCTCGCCGGGTCCGACTACACCAGGCTCTCCGGCGGGCAGCGCCAGCTCGTGCTGATCGCCCGCGCGCTCGCCCAGGAGACGCCCGTCCTGGTCATGGACGAGCCCACCGCCAGCCTCGATTTCGGCAACCAGACGCTGGTGCTGCGGGAAGTCGCCGGGCTCGCCGCCGACGGGCTCACGGTGATCCTCTCGACCCACGACCCCGATCACGCCTTCGCCGTCGGCACCGGCGTCGCGCTCTTGCACGAGGGCAGGGTGCGGGCGGCCGGCGCGCCGGAGGACGCCCTGACGGCGGACGCGCTGTCCTCGGTCTACGGCGTCGACGTCAAGGTCGAGGCGCTGGCCGACGGCAGGACCGTCTGCGTCCCCTCGCTCGCGCGCGATGCCGGGTAGTTCATGCCCGATCGGTTTGCAACCATAGCGTGTCCGGTATAGGCTGGGCGTATGGGAGAAAAATCTTCCGCCCCGCCGTTCGACACCCAGGGCGCCGTCGAAGAGCTGGTCGCCGTCGGGATACCGCCGGACCAGGCGGGCGTCATTGTGCGGCTGCACCTGCGCTGGGCCGACCGCGACCTGGCGACGGGCAAGGACATCGACCGGCTGCGCGCCGA
>JAPPHW010000189.1:0-1683 GCA_028820945.1 Defluviicoccus sp. | reverse complement strand
GCCATCGCCTCGATGCCGAGCGCCGCGTCGGCCTCGCCCGCCGCCACCGCCGCCGCCGCGTCGCTCTCCGTCCAGGCGGGGGTGGCGAGGCGGTCGATGTCGGTCTCCTTCATCCCCGCCTGCCGCAGCAGAGCCTCGAACAGCCCCGCCGCTGCCGCGCCCGGCGGGCGCACCGCGACCCGCATTCCGCGCAGATCGGCGACGTTCTCGACGCGGTCCCGGACCCGTTCCGACAGGATCAGCCCGCGCGCGCGCACCGCCCATTCGAGCAGCACGCAGCCGACCAGCCGCCAGTGCTCCACCGTGGCGACGTTCCAGCCGCCGCCCTCCTCGTGGAAGTGGATGCCGGCGAGCGCCGCCTCGCGGTCGACGAAGCGCCGCAGCCCGTCGGTACTGCCGTTGAGGATGGTCGCGAGCCCGGAGCCCGATTCGCGCACCGCCCATTCGAGCAGCGGGTCGTGCGAGCCGGCCAGCACCATCGGCCGCTCCGACAGCGCGCCCTCGGCGCCGAGCCCGGCCCAGTCCATCAGCTCGGCGCGCGGGAACAAGAGCTTGCCGGTGATCCGGCGATGCGGGATCTCCCCCGCCGCCGCGAGGTCGTAGATCTTGCGCTCCTTCACCCGCAGCATCGCCGCCACCTCGCGCGTGGTGAGGTAAAGCGGCGGCTCGTCCGTGGTATCGCGTGCCATGCCAGCCATCCTGCCAAAGCGGCGCGGGCCGCGCGAGGGTTCCGGGGGAGCGCCTCCCGCCTTGGACCCCGCCGCGATCCGTGCCATGTTTGGCGCGCAATGAACCGAAGGCAGTTCCTCGCTTCCTCCGCCGCCTGCGCGCTGCTGCCGGCGACCGCGCGGGCGAGGGCGATGCGGCTGAGGGCGGAGCCCGTCTCCGTCCGCCTGCTGCCCGACGAGGAGGGGCTCGGGCCGACGGCGATGCTGGGGTTCAACGGTCGGACGCCGGGACCCGAGCTCCGCGTCGTCGAAGGCGGGCGGGTGTCGGTCGCCTTCGAGAACGGGATCGAGCGGCCGAGCGCGGTCCACTGGCACGGCATCCACATCGACAACGCGATGGACGGCGTGCCGGGGCTCACCCAGGACGCGGTCCCGCCCGGCGCGACTTTCGAATACGACTTCGCCGCGCCCTACCCCGGCACCTACTGGTACCACGCGCACCACCGCTCCTGGGAGCAGGTGGCGCAGGGGCTCTACGGCCCGCTGATCGTGGAGGAGCGCGACCCGCCGAAGGTCGACCGCGACATTACGGTCGTGCTCGACGATTGGCGCCTGACCCCGGACGGCGCGCTTCATCCGAGCTTCGGCAACCGGCACGATTTCTCCCATGCCGGCAGGCTCGGCAATTACGGGCGCGCGTTCTTCTCCGCCGGCACGGTGCGAAAGGGCGACCGGGTCAGGCTCCGGCTGATCAACGCCGCGACCGCGCGCACGTTCCGCGTCAGGATCGGCGGCGGCGCCGGAAAGATCGTGGCGCAGGACGGCATGCCGCTCGCCGCGCCCGAGCCCATCGGCGAGCCCGTGTTGGCCCCGGCGCAGCGGACCGACATCGTGCTCGACGTGGCCGGGCCGGTGAGCTTCCACCTGCTGCCGCGCGGCGAGCCCTACCCGCTCGGCACCGTCGCCGTCGACGGCGTCAACCCGGCGCCCGGGCGCGGCCCGGTCGAGCCCCTGC
>JAPPHW010000081.1 GCA_028820945.1 Defluviicoccus sp. | reverse complement strand
GAGGCGAGCGCCGGGTGGTCGAGCCGGCCCGGCGCGACCGTTCCCATCGGCAGGTTCGCGTCGTCGACGATGGCCGAGACGATTGCGCGCCCGTCGTCCTCCAGAACGTGCAGGTCGCGGTGCATCTCCAGGCAGCCGCACATGGCGTTGAGCTTTTCCGGCTTGCGCCGCTTGACCCGGAAGATCTTCCAGATGGCCTCGGCCGTCACGCCGAGAATCACGTAGCCGACGTCGGTCGGGATAATCCCGATTCCGCCGGCGACGAGGGTATCGTATACGCGTTCGGCGTCTGCCTTATAATCATGTAAAGACATGAATTTACGCCGGCTTCTTCCAGTAACGGCTCATCACGTCTTCCACCCAATCGGGCTCGAAGACCTCGCCGCGCGGCGCGAAGGCGGTCATGTAGGGTTTGATGTCGATGACCGGCGTTCCGTCTATCGCGTCGAGCCCGCGGACGCGCACCGTCGTCCCTTCGACGCCGAGCACGCAGCAGACCGTCGATCCGATCAGGTTGGGACGGTAATGCCCCCGCTGGGCGAAGATCCCGGTCAGCGGCAGGTCGGAGTTGTTTCGCGGATGCCGCGCGCCGGTGACGATCGTCGCGGGATCGGTGACGTGGAACCTGTAGAGGACGACGGCGTGGGAGAAGCCGTCGAGCCCGAGAATCGCGTCCGCGCCGAGCCAGTCGGTATCGAGCTCGATGGCCGCCGTCACGCTATCCCAGTCGTCGTTGAAGGGCTCCTTGCGTCCACCGCGGACGTAACCGATGGGGCGGAGCGAAATCGTCGCCGTCACGACGCGTTCGGCGCCCACTCGCGGACCACCGTCTCGTACTCAGCCCGCGTGCGCTCGGCGGGCGGCTCCTTGGCGGTGCCGATATAGACGAAGCCCGCGACCCGCTCGTTCTCGCCGCAGCCGAGCGCGGCGGCGACGTCGCCGTTGTAGGCCGGCCACTCGGTCAGCCACTGGGCGGAATAGCCGATGGCGTGGGCCGCGTTCAGCATGTTCATGCAGACGGCGCCGCTCGAAAGGGTCTGCTCCCATTCCGGGATCTTGTGCTCGGGCGTGACGCGCGAGGTGACGGCGACGATGACCGGCGCGCGCTGGAAGCGTTCCCGCTCCACCTCGACCAGCTCGTCGAACGCGTCGGGGTTCTCCTTCCTGAAGGCGTCCGCGAGAACGTCGCCGAACGCCTCCCGCGCGGCGCCCTTGATCACGATAAAGCGCCACGGGCCGAGCTTGCCGTGATCCGGCACGCGCATCCCGGTCTTCAGGATCGTGTCGAGCTCGTCGTCGCCCGGGCCGGGATCGCCCAGGTTGCGGGCGGTGACCGAGCGGCGGGTCATCAGGAAGTCGATGATGTCTGTCATGGTCTGCTCCGAAGAATCATGCGGACGCGCGTGCCTCCGCGCGTTCCCGTTCGAGGGCGCGCAGCGCCCCCCGCCGGATCTTGCCCGTGGTCGTGAGCGGCAGGGCGTCGACGAACTCGATCGCGCGTGGGTATTTGAACGCCGAGATCTGCGATTTCACGTAATCCTGCAGCTCGCCGGCGATCTCCCCGTTTCCGTCCGCGCCGTCGGCCAGCGCGACGAAAGCTTTGACGATGGCGCCCCGGTCGGGGTCCGGCGAGCCCACGACGGCGCATTCCCGCACCATCGGATGCTCCAGCAGCACCGCCTCGACCTCCAGCCCGGAGACGTTGTAGCCGCTCGTCAGGATCATGTCGTCGGTCCGCGCCTCGTAATGGATGTAGCCGTCCTCGTCCACCCTGCAGAGATCGCCCGACAGGTTCCAGCCGTCGCGGACGTATCCGGTCTGGCGCTCCTCGTCGTCGAGATAACGGCAGCCGTTGGGCCCCTTGACGATCATCTGGCCGATCTCGCCGGGCTTCGTGTCCTCGAAATCGTCGTTCACCACCCGCACCCGGAAACCGGGGATCTGCTTCCCGATGGCGCCCGGCTTGATGTCGTCGCCCGCGGCCGAGATGAAGATGTGCAGGAGTTCCGAAATGCCGAGCCCGTTGATCATCGAGACTCCGGTGATCTCCTTCCAGCGGTCGAAGACGGCGGGCGCCAGCGGCTCGCCCCCGCCGACGCAGACGCGGAGGCTCGAAAGGTCGTACTCCGCCGCGTGCTCGAGCATCAGCTTGTAGCCCGACGGCGTCGAGAAGCAAACCGTGGCCCGGGTCTTCTCGATGGTTTCCAGAAGCAGCCTGGGCGTCGCGCGCTCCAGAAGCACGGTGGAGGCGCCGAAACGCGGCGCATCGACGAGGAATGCGCACAAGCCGTACAGGAACGCGATCTGCGGGCTGCCGCAGACGATGTCGCCCGGACGGATGTCGACGACATGTCCCACGAAGCAGTCGGCGGCGGCGAGCAGGTCGCGGTGGAAGTGGATCGTCCCCTTGGGCGCGCCGGTCGAGCCCGAGGTGAAGCCTATGATGGCGACATCCTCGGCGGCGGTGTCGACATTCGTAAATGCCGAGTCGGCATTTGCCGCGCGCGCTTCCATGCCGTCCGGGTCGTCATTTCCGAAGTAGAGGATCTGCTTCAGGTCGGCACACGCGGCCGCCGCCGCCTCGATGTCGTCCGCGAGCGCCCGATGGGAAATGACGTATTGGATGCGCGCCCTGTTCGCGATGTACTCGATCTCGCGAGCGCGCAGGGTCGGCATCGTGGTGACCGCCACCCCGCCCGCCTTGAGGACCGCATACCACGCCGCCGCCAGCATCGGGTGATTGCCCGAGCGCAGCATCACCCGGTTGCCCGGGACCAGACCGAATTCCCCGACCAGCAGGTTGGCGATGCGGTTGGCCTCGCCCAGCATGTCGCCATACGTCCAGACCTCGTCGCCGAAGCGGAACATCGGCTCCTCGCCGTACCCCGAGGCCGCCTGCCGGTCGAGCAGCTCGACCGCGGCATTGAAGCGCGGCGGATAGGCGGCAAGCTCCGGCAGGACGGAAAAATCCATCTCCGGCCACAGCGCGCGCGGCGGCAGGTTGTCGAGGATGAAACGGTCGATATGCGCCGAGGGTCCGGTCATCGCCGGAAGGTAGTCGGGCGGCGGGGGCAAGCCAAGGGTCGGCGGTGCGGGAAAGCATCCTGTCCTTCACCGCGCGAGGAAAGCCTTGACACCACGAAAATCGGAGCGCTGCGAACATCGGTCACGGCGGATTCCGTGCTGCCGTTACGAACCGGACGCACGAACCGAAAAGTCCGCCGGCGACATGATCGGGACCCCGTGAAACGGAGACATTTCCAGGAGATCCCGGTCCCCCGTGACCAGGCAATCCGCGTTCCCCAGCAGCGCGGTTTCGAGCAACTTGTCGTCATCCGGGTCGCGGCATCCGAGCTTCGCGCCGGTTATCGACACCCATTCCGACACCGCTTCCAGCTGGGCGAGGAAAACGGCTCTGTCCTGCCGGCTCACGTAGCGATCGAATTTCGAACTGAAAAAACGGCTTCGCAACTCGTCGAAGGTCTCGTCGGAGAACAGGAGAATGCCGTTTTCCGAGCGCACCGCGTTCACGACCGCGCGTGGCGGTCCTTCCGGACGGAGCGCCGCGCTGATCAGTACGTTGCTGTCGAGAACGACGCGTTCAGCTCTCATCCGCCAGAAGCGCTTCGAGCCCGCTTTCCGTCAACCCGTTTCCGGCGGCATCCTCTCCCAACGCGTCCATAGTCGCCGTCAGACGCTCCCAGGCAGCACCGCGAAGCCGCTCGTAGTGTTGCATCGACATCATCACGCCAACCGCCCTGCCTCTCTTGGTCACGCGCACGGGCGTACTCTGCGCGGCGTCGAGCAGGTAGCCGAAGCGGTTCTTGGCATCCTTGGCGGCGATTTCCTTCATATAGCCAAAATAGCTGTTTCGGCTATTCAGGCAAGTCGAAACCGTGGTCGGACGGACTTTGTCCCGCACGCTCCCGGTGCTAGGTTCCGGCGCCCGCCGAAGGAGCCGCCCATGAACCCGTTCGTCCGCCTCGAACTGATCCGCGAATCGCTGATCGCCGTGGTCAACGAGATGCGGGCGAACATCATCCATTCGTCCTATGCGCCGATCATCTACGAGGGGCACGACTTTTCCTGCGCGCTGATGTCGGCGGACGGGCGGCAGATCGCGCAAGGCTTGGCCGACCATCCGCTCCACATCTTCGCTGTCCCTTATTCGACGCAGCGCGTGGTCGAGGCCTTCGCGGACGACATCCACGAGGGCGATCTGTTCCTCCACAACGACCCCTATACCGGCGGGACGCATCTGAACGACGTGCTGCTGCTGCACCCGGTGTTCTTCGAGGGCGAGCTTGCGATGTTCGCGGCGATTCGCTGCCACTGGAACGACGTGGGCGGCATGACGCCGGGCAGCCTGTCCGGCCGGGTGAACGAGATCTACCAGGAAGGGATGCGAATCGCGCCGACCCGGATTTGCTCGAAGGGCGTCATGAACGACGCCTTCCTCCGGCTCCTGTTCGACAACATGCGGGGCCATGCCGAGCGGCTCGGCGACTTCAACGCGATGCTGGGCACGGGGCGCAAGGCGGCGGAGCATATCGGCCGGCTGTTCGAGCGTTTCGGCGGCAGGGGGCTGCTGGAGGGCATCGACGAGCTGATGCGCCGGTCGGAGGGGCTGCTGCGTACCCGGATCGCGGAGTGCCCGGACGGCGAGTATTTCGCCGACGGCTATATCGAGAGCGACGGCACCAACCCGGAACCGCTCGTCGTCCGCCTCAAGCTCACCGTGGCGGGCGACACGATCGTCGCCGACTTCACCGGCACCTCGGCGCAGACCAACGGCCCCACCAATTGCGGGCCCGCGATGGCGCTCAACGGGGTGGGGACCATCGTCAAGGCGTTTCTCGACCCGGAAACGCCGATCAACCACGGTTCGTTCAACCCGATCGCGGTGATCGCGCCGGAGCGCAGCATCGTCAACGCGCGCGAGACCTCGCCCTGCGGCGGCATGGCCGAGGTCAAATTCCTGATCGACGCGGTGGTCGCATCCGCGATGAGCCAGGTGGTCCCCGAAATGAGCGTCGGCGACCTCAAGGGCGGCGCGAACCACATCCACATCGCCGGCCCGGCGCCCGACGGCGACGGCACCTGGATCCACTACGAGTGGCCGGCGGGCGGGACCGGCGCGTCGATCGGCGTCGACGGCAACAACGCGTGCCGCAGCTACAACGAGGGCGATTTCAACTCGATCCAGTCGGTCGAGAC
>JAPPHW010000359.1:2858-5265 GCA_028820945.1 Defluviicoccus sp. | reverse complement strand
ACGCCGCCCTCGGCGAGCACGCTGTCCGGATCCTGCCCCGCGGGGAGCGTGACGAACTGCAGCGAGCGCCCCGGCTCCAGCAGGGGCACCGCCCGTTCCGCCGCCCGGTAGGCCGCGCGCTTGCCGGCATCGTCCCCGTCGAAGCAGAGAACCGGCTCCGGCGCCATGCGCCAGAGCGCATGCAGGTGAGTCTCGGTCAGCGCGGTGCCGAGGGGCGCGACCGACTCGGCAAAGCCCGCCCGGTTGAGGGCGATCACGTCGGTATAGCCCTCGGTGACGATAACCCGGGCGTTCCGGTGCGCCGCCTCGCGCGCCGTCGCCATGCCGTAGAGAACGCGCCCCTTGCTGAACAGCGGCGTATCCGGAGAGTTGAGGTATTTCGGCTTCCCCTCGCCGAGAATCCGGCCGCCGAACGCGATGACCCGGCCGCGGCGGTCGGCGATGGGGAAGATGACCCGGCCGCGAAACCGGTCGTAGGGCGTGCCGCTATCCGGCCGGATGAGAAGCCCCGCCTCGACGAGCAGCGCTTCGGAATGCGCCGCATCCATGACCGCGTTTCTCAGCGCCGTCTTCGAGTCCGGAGCGTAGCCCAGCCGGAACCGGGCGCGCGTCTCCTCGTCGATCCCGCGCCGGGCGAGGTAGGAACGCGCGTCCACCCCCCTCGGACCCCGAAGCTCGTCCTCGAAGAAGCGGCAGGCACGTTCCATGACTTCGTGGAGGGTCGCCGCCCGTTTCGCCGCCTCGCGCTCTTCCGGCGTGGCCTTGGGCACTTCGAGACCGGCCTCGCCGGCCAGGCGTTCCACCGCTTCGGGGAACGAAAGTCCCTCCTGGCGCATCACGAAGCCGATCACGTCGCCGTGGGCACCGCAGCCGAAGCAGTGGAAGAAGCCCTTTTCCTCGCTGACCGTGAAGGAGGGGGTCTTCTCGTTGTGGAAAGGGCAGAGTCCGGTCAGCTCGCGCCCGGCGCGCCTGAGAGAGACGTGCCGCGCTATAACGTCGCCGAGCCCCACGCGCGCGCGGATCTCGTCCAGGAAATCGGGTGCTATCGCCATTCCGGCCCGGTTCTCCTCTCGGGAGCGGCGAAGCGGGCGCCGCGGCTGCCTAGCGGCTGGTCAGCTCGGACTTCACCACCGCGCTCGCGCGGCCGAAATTCATCCGCCCCGCGTAACGCTCCTTCAGCAACGCCATCGTCCGGCCCATGTCCTTGATGCCCTCGGCGCCGATCTCCGCGATCGTCGCGTGAACCGCGCTCGCGGTCTCGTCGTCCGACATCTGTTCGGGCAGGAAGCTCTTGATGACCCGGATCTCCTCGGCCTCCTGCCGTGCGAGCTCCTCTCGCCCTCCCTGCTCGTAGAGGACGATCGCTTCCTCGCGCTGGCGGACCATCATCTGCAGAACGCCCAGGATATCCCGATCGCTGACCTCTTCTCCGTCGCCCTTCGTACGCGAGGCGATATCGCGGTCCTTGACCGCGGCCAGGATCAACCGGACCGTGGACACCGTGCAGGCGTCCTTGTCCTTCATCCCCTTTTTCAGCCGTTCGGCCAAACGCCTTCGAAGCATCTCGGCTCCCTGCCAGATCGTTCGCGTTCGGGCTGCAGTCGACAAGGGTACCCGGATTCGGTCGCCGGAGACCATAGCGGCGATGCCCCGGACGCAGGCCGCGCCCGGCAAAAGGGCGATGCTTGAACTTGGTATTCCACGATCCTACATTCAAGGGTCTGGCATGTCCCTTTGCATCGGTGTCGAACTGGCACGGCCCGCCTTGCGTCGGGACGGATTCGTTATGGTGATCGGATCATGGACAGGGTTCCCATGACCGCTGAAGGGTTTTCCCACCTCGAAGCGGAACTCAAGCGGCTCAAGTCAGTGGAGAGGCCGGAGATCATTCGCGCCATCGCGGCGGCGCGCGAGCATGGCGACCTGTCGGAGAACGCCGAGTACCATGCGGCGCGGGAGCGCCAGGCCTTCGTCGAAGGGCGCGTGGCGGATATCGAGGACGTGATGCGGCGTGCCGAGGTGATCGACGTCGCCAAGCTGTCCGGCGAGGAGATCAAGTTCGGCGCGACGGTCACGCTGACCGACGAGGACACCGAGCAGGAACGCACGTTCCAGATCGTGGGAGAGCACGAATCCGACGTCGACGCCGGCCGGCTGTCGGTCACGTCCCCGCTCGCGCGCGCCGTGATCGGGCGCACCGTCGGAGACTCGGTGGAGGTGACGACCCCCAAGGGCACCAAGTCCTACGAGGTCATGGACGTCGCTTTCCGCTGAGCGCGGCGGCGAGATTCGCTTTCGGCCGCTAAAGGGCCGACTTTCCGCCGTCCACCATGAGCGCCGCGGCGGTTATGAACGACGCTTCCGGCGAGGCGAGCCACAGAATCGGCCAGGCGATCTCGTTTGCATC
>JAPPHW010000359.1:0-2758 GCA_028820945.1 Defluviicoccus sp. | reverse complement strand
ACCATCGCCACCCGGTAGCCGATCATCATCGCGTCCCGCGCGCTGGTCTCGCAGCAGAAATTGGTGGCCGTGCCAGCGATCAGCAGGTTCTCGATCCCGCGCGCGCGGAGCCTTTCGTCGAGATCCGACGATCCCTGGATGAAGGTCGAGAAGCGCGACTTGCGCGCGATCAGGTCCTCGTCCCGAACTTCGAGGGTCTCGTATAGGCGGTGGCCCTCGCTCCCCTCCGTCAGCCCGTCCTTGTGCGCTTTCATCTTGGCGGGGGTGAAGAAATAGTCGTGATAGATCGGCCACAGGCTGGCACCGTCCATCTCTTCGGCTACGGTGAGCAATACCCAGGCGACCGTACCGCCGCGCGCCCTCACGGCGGCGGCCAAGCGGTTGATATTGGGGCATATGCTCTTCGCCGTGTCGACTTCCGCCACGAAGAAGTTCTGCATGTCGATGACGACGAGGGCCGTCTTGGACGGGTCGAACCGGTCGAAGACATGGAGCCGTCCCCGTTTCGCCATGATGCGTTCGATCACGTATTCGGGAATCTTGAGTTCGTGGGGCATCGGGTCTCTCCCTGAGATCGGGCGCTCAGTTTACGGGCGAGCGCCAGCAATTGCATATCCGCCCCGCGCGGCCCGACCAGCGAGAGACCGAGCGGCAGACCGTCGATCTCCGCCATGGGGAGGCTGATCTGCGGCAAACCCCCGAGACCGGCGATACACAGAAGGTGCATGGCCTGGTTGCGGAACCGGATCTCGATGTCGTCGATCGGGGTGTTCTTGAGCGGCGCGGCGCGCGGCGAGGTCGGGATCGCGAGCACGTCGCCCTCCCCCAGCACCGACTCGATGCGCTGCCGGATCGCCGCATGTTCGGCCTTCGCGGCGGCGACGGCGCGCTCGTCCAGCCCGGCGGCCCAGTCGAGCCGCATCTTCGCGCCGGGCCCCAGCCGCGGACGTGTCGCAGTTACCCATCCCCCGAGATTCGACCAGATAGACGCACCCTGAACGATCCGGAAAGTTTCGAACCAATGGCTCAGCCCGCCATCCGCCAGGGCAACATCGGTGGCGGGCCCCACCGCGTCCTCCACCCAGGCGACGGCGCCTTCGAGCGCCTCGGCGATGCGGTCCTCGACGGCATCGAACGCATCGACGCCGCGAAGCAGGCGCCGCGGCGCCGGCGGAGAACCGGCTTCGTCGAGCAGCACCCGGCCGACGGTCTCCAGGAGGTCCGCGTCGCGCGCGAACCAGCCGGCGACATCGAACGGCGGGCCGAACGGAATCACGCCGTCGAGCGGCACCCGGTCGACGGTGGGACGAATCCCGAAAATCCCGCAATAGCTCGCCGGGAGCCGCACCGAGCCGCCGCAATCGGTGCCGAGGGCGAAATCGGCGGCGCCGCCGGCGACCGCCGACGCCGAGCCGTTCGACGACCCGCCCGGCACCCGGTCCGGCGCCGCGGGGTTGACGGGCGTGCCGTAATGCACGTTCTCGCCGGTGAGGCTGTAGGCGAGCTCATCGGTCAGCGTTTTGCCCACCATCCGCGCGCCGGCATCGAGGAGGCGTTGGACCGCGGATGCCGTAACGGTGGCCGGTCCGTGGGTTTTGAGCCATTCCGGGCTGCCGAACCCGGTCCGGTAACCGGCGATGTGGAACACGTCCTTAACGGCGAACGTGCGGCCTTCGAGCGGCCCCTCGCCGCTGCCGGGCAGCCGGGAACGGCTGTGGGTGCAGAACGCTCCGAGCGAATCCTCGGTCCGGCTGGCCATGCCGCTTGCTCCCCGGAATGGTAGATTGGCGGGACCGTTCCTTACCGGGCCGGCCGGTCCGGATCAATCCGCCGGAGGTGTGCGTGGCCGATCAGTCCATTCGCGGCTATCTCGATGCGCTGGAATCGCGGGGAGAGCTCATCCGCTTCGACAAACCCGTCGATCCGCTTGAAAACCTGACCGCGATCGGCTGGAAGACCTACGACCGGCTCGGCAAGGCCAGCCTGTTCACGGACCCCATCGGCTTCCCCGGCTGGCGGGTCGCGAACCAGATCATCGCCGACCGGCGCAAATGGGGAATCGCGCTCGGCGTCGACGAACGGGACGTCGTGGCGAGCTTCAACGAACGCGTCCGTACGCCGCTGCCGGCGGTCGATGTCCCGAACCGGGACGCGCCAGTCAAGCAGGCGGTCGCGCGCGGATCGGAGGTGGACCTCACCCGCATCCCCGCCGTCTGGACATCGGAGGCGGATCCCGGGCCCTACATCGCCGCGGGCATGGCGATTATCAAGGATCCGGATACCGGGATCCGCAACATGTCGATCCACCGGATGCAGGTGCTCGGCCCGGACCGGACGGGCTACCTGATCTGCCCGCGCCAGGCGCTCCGGATCTACCAGAAGTATCAGGCGCGGAACGAACCGATGCCGGTCGCGGTCGCGGTGGGCGCGCATCCGGCGATCTACTTCGCCTCGTCCTACACCGCGCCGTACGGAACCGACGAGCTCACCGTCGCCGGCGCGCTGCTGGGCGAACCGGTGCGCATGGTGCGCTGCGAGACCGTCGACCTGGAAGTGCCGGCCGAGGCGGAGCTGGTGCTGGAGGGCGAGATCCCCCCCGACGAAACGACCGCCGAGGGGCCGTTCGGCGAAGGCTCGGGCGGATACGCCATGGAGGGTCGTACCCAAATCTTCAAGGTCAAGGCCGTCACAAGGCGCGCGGACCCGATCTTCTACGCCATGCAGTGCGGAGCGCCGATGACCGACACCCAGGCGCTGG
>JAPPHW010000141.1 GCA_028820945.1 Defluviicoccus sp. | reverse complement strand
CTGCCGCTGGAGAAGGGCGAGACCATCACCACGATCATGCCGATGCCCGAGGACGAGGCCGAATGGCAGACCCTCGACATCATGTTCGCCACCGCGAGCGGCCAGGTGCGGCGCAACCGGCTGAGCGATTTCGCGAGCGTGATGGCGAACGGCAAGATCGCGATGAAGCTCGACGCGGGCGACCGGCTGGTGGGCGTCGAGACCTGCGCCGCCGGCGAGAACGTCCTGCTCGCCGCGCGCAGCGGCAAATGCATCCGTTTCCCCGTCGACGAGGTCCGGGTGTTCAGCGGCCGCACCTCGACCGGCGTGCGCGGGATGAGGCTCGGCAGGAAGGACAGCATCGTCTCGATGACGATCCTGCGCCACGCCGAGCTCGATACCGAGGCCCGCGATGCCTATCTTCGCCACGCCACGGCGAGGCGGAGGGGGGACCCGGCCGGCGACATGCCGACGAACGGGCTCGGGCCCGAGGATGTCGCGCGGTTCGAGGAGGCCGAGGAATTCATCCTGAGCGTCACCGAGAACGGCTACGGCAAGCGCTCTTCTTCCTACGAGTACCGCACCGCCGGCCGGGGCGGGCAGGGGATCGCCAATATCCAGACCTCGGAGCGCAACGGCCCCGTCGTCGCGACCTTCCCGGTCGAGGACTCGGACGAAATCATGCTGGTGAGCGATGCCGGCACCCTGATCCGGTGTCCGGTCGCGGATATCCGCGTCATGGGGCGGAACACCCAGGGGGTCACGCTGTTCGACACGGCCGAGGGCGAGCGAGTGGTCTCCGCGGCGCGATTCGCCAAGGGGTTCGACGAGGTCGGCAACGGTAACGGCAACGGGCACGACGAAACGGCGGAATAACCGCCGGCCGGCGAAGGGAAAGTCATGGCGAGCGAACGAATCGGGGTCTATCCGGGCACATTCGACCCGATCACCAACGGCCACATGGACATCATCCAGCGGGCCGCGACGGTGATGGACCGGCTCGTCGTCGGCGTCGCGGTGAACGCGGGAAAGGGGCCGCTGTTCGACGTCGAGGAACGGGTGCGGATGGTCCGGGACGAGGTCGCCGGGCTCAATAGCGGCGACGGCGAGCGGGTCGGCGTAGTCCCCTTCGACAACCTGCTGATGGATTTCGCCGTCGAGCAGGGCGCCTGCATGATCGTCCGCGGCCTGCGCGCGGTCTCCGACTTCGACTACGAGTTCCAGATGGCGAGCATGAACGCGAAGCTCAACGCCGGCGTCGAGACGGTGTGCCTGATGGCGTCGGACAAGCACCAGTTCATCGCCTCCCGCCTGGTCAAGGAGATCGCGATGCTCGGCGGCGACATCTCGGCCTTCGTCTCGCCCCGCGTGGCCGAGCTCCTCGTCGAACGCCGCGCCGGGCGCTAGCCGGGGCGGGAACTCCGCTTGACCCTGTAACCGGCGGCCCATACCTTCCCGCCGCGACCGTGCCGCCGCCGACCCGTGCGCGCATAGCTCAGGTGGTAGAGCAACTGACTTTTAATCAGTGGGTCCCAGGTTCGAGTCCTGGTGCGCGCACCAATTTCTTCCTTATATACCAATAAGATAAAGATCTACGAGTTGGGTCGCGGCCGCAGGCGAGTCGACTTGGCAGCAAGTCGGTCTCTCGATCTCCGGGCGCTCCGGCGTCGGTAGCCGGCATAGACATCGGCCCGGAGGATCCAGGCGAAGCCGCGAATATGCGCGACCGGATCGTTACTCGGATGCGACATAACCATGACCGAACGAAGGGCAATCTTCATTCGCAGCACGATATTGAGGCTTCAACAAATCAGGAACGAGGGAGTCGCGTATCCTCTCAATCCACCGAGTTGTCGAGCCACCCGCTATCGTCAACCATCATCGCTGTTGCATGGTATTGGCTGGACAGATGTTCGTTGCGACCCGTAAAGGGGCGTCAACAGCTCGACTTGGGCAGGAGATAGCGGGGGGAGTTGCACCGAGCGATCTCGGTGCTGCTTGCGTCGCGAACGCGACGGCCAGGGGGGGAATCGAATGCGGACGCTCATTCGCGGCGGTTGGGTGGTGGGGTATTCCGGCGCCACGCATACGCTGATCCGTGACGGGGTGGTGGTCTACGAGGACAACACGATCGTCCATGTCGGCGCGGACTATGACGGCCGCGCCGACCGCGAGATCGATGCCACTTCCAAGCTGGTCTCGCCCGGCTTCATCGACACGCACATCCATTCCGGCCACCGCGCGGCGCATCGGCTGATCACCGATGCCGGGCGGCCCGAGTATTTCGGCCAGCCCTTCTTCGAGACCCTGCCGGCCCGCCGCGGCCGCCCCCATGGCGGCGATGCCGGCGACTGGGTCAAGCGAGCGGAGGAGGACGATGCGGCCGCCCGGCGCCGTATCGACGCGGCGACGTATACCATCGCCGAGCTGTTGCGCAACGGCACGACGACCTTCATGGATTTCGGCGCGCAGCTGCCGATGCAGCAGGCGCTGCTCGCCGAATCGGAGCGGCTCGGCATCCGCGCCTATCTGGCGCCGTCTTACGCCTCCGCCGACTGGGTGGGCGCCGACGACGGCCGTCTGGTGCGCGACTGGGACGAGGAGAAGGGGCGGCGCGGGCTGCAGGCGGCGATCGACTTTATCGACGAGCACGCCGGCGCGGCCAACGGGCGCATCCGCGGGATCCTGATCCCGTTCACCACCGAACTGATGTCGCTCGATCTGCTGCGCGAGACCCGCAAGGCGGCGGACTCGCTCGGTGTGCCGATCTCGATCCACGCGGCGTACAACGTGGTCGAGTTCTTCCAGATCGTGACCGAGCACGGCATGACGCCGATCGAGCTGCTGGACTCGGTCGGTCTCTGCGCGTCCGACGTGCTGATCGGGCACGGCAACTTCGTCGCCGAGAATCCGCGCATGAACTACCCGGCCGGGCGCGACCTCGAGCTGATGGCCAAAGGCGGCGCGACGGTGTCGCACTGCCCGATCAACCTCGCCCGGCGGGGCCGCTACCTCGACAGCTGGGCAACCTACAGAAAGGCGGGCGTCAACGTCGCGCTCGGCAGCGACACCTTCCCGCGCGACATGATAATGAACATGCGGTGCGCTTCGCTGGTCGGCAAGATCATGAGCGGAAGCTTCCTCGAGGCAACGGCGGCCGAAGCGTTCGAGGCCGCCACCCTCAACGCCACCCGCGTCCTCGGCCGCGACGATCTCGGCCGGCTCGCGCCGGGCGCCAAGGCGGATATTGCGATTATCGACCTCTCCGGCCGCGGCACGTTGCGCTACGGCCCGGTGCGCGACCCGATCAAGAGCCTGGTCGACGTCGGCGTCGGCGACGATGTCGATACCGTCATCGTCGACGGGATCGTGCGTGTCGAGGGCGGCCGGGTCCATGGTGTCGACATGGCGGCGGTCCACCGGTTCGGCCAGGAGGATGCCGAGAGGCTGTGGGGCGGATGGCGGAACTGGGACGTCGCCGAACGGACCGCCGAGGAGGCGAGCCCGTGGTCGTTCCCGCTCGCCGACTGATCCCGAAGGGCGCCGACGCCGCGATCGAATCCGCCGGTTCGTGACCCGGGCGGGGGAGGCCTCGCGGATTGCCCCTCTCCCACCGCGCGCGACGCACCCTGTCGGCCGGAGAGTGCCGCCCTTCGGGTCGCGCCCGGGCGCCCGCCCGCGGCGTCGCGGGCCTCGACCGTAGTCCCCGCTACGCTCTTCGGCCCGCTCCTGACGGGGCGGGCGCCTGGACGCGACGCGGACTGGTCATTCACGAGAACCGCCCGACCTCCTTATGTCTCCGGATAGAGGCGAGGGAAGAGGCTCTCCAACGCATCGACCGGGAAGCGCAGAGAGACGGGGCCCTTCGGCGTTGCCGACGCGAGCAGGCCTGCTTCGATAACGTCGCCCAGCACGCGCCGGGCGGTGCGCTCCGGCAACCCCGTTATCCGGGATGCCTCGCCACGGTCGATCCGGCCTCGGACCAGGGCTTCCCGCAACAGTCGCGCGGCTTCGGGTTTCAGCGTGTCGCTGCGCTCGACATGGCGCGTCAAACGGGCGTCGAGATTGTCGAGGTCGAAGAGCTCGGCCATGAACGTCACCTGGTCGAGGCATACCTTCAGGAACCAAAGCGTGAAGTCGACAAGTGCGCTCTGCGAGAGATTGCCCCGCCCGTCGAGGTCGCCCCGCCGCGGCGTGTCGGCGAGGTCCATCCGTGTCTTGTATTCGTTGCGGCTCTCCAGTCCCCGGGCAAGACCGCGCGACACCGACCAGAGGCCGTGGGCGCCGATGCCGGCTTTCAGCGCCATGGCGTGGCTCATGAGTCGGCTCACCCTGCCATTCCCATCCGGGAACGGGTGGATGTAGTTCAAACGGTGGTGGGCCGCCGCCATGGCCAGGATGCGCGTCGCCGGCCCCAACTCCTCGAAGCGATAGCGCCGCTCGAAATGCGCCATGAACGGTTCCAGCGCGCGGCTCGAAGGCGGGATGTGCCGGCCGACGGCGACGTCGTGCTCGGGCGCCGAGCGCCACTCTCCCGGCGCCATGCGAAATTCGGCATGGGCGGACACGATGTTCAGCATCGCTTCCGGCGCGTCCCGGTAGAACTCGGCGTGCAGCCAGCGGATGAAGTCGCGGGAGGCCGGCTCGGGCAGCGAGTCCTCCGCGGCCATGCGATCGATCTTCTCCTGGACGTGCACATGGGCGGCCGCCTCGATCTGGAGGCTGCGCCGCTCTTCGTCTTCATCGAGGTCGCCGGCGAGCGCGCGCTCGATATCCCGGGGCCGGGTGTTGTGGCCCTCGATGAGGTTGCTGTAGTAGCAGTTCATCAGGCGCACGAGATCGGCGAGGTTTCCGGCCGTGGCGGGGTGCAGCCGCGCGCCCAGGGCGGCGCTTGCCGAAGAGAGCGCCGCGATCGCGTCGGCGATCGGTTCCGGCGTGTCCTCCAGCCGGGCCGGTTCGATCCGCGATGGCGTTTCAATGACGTCGTTGGCCGATGTCACGATAACACAAAGGTCTGATTGTCAATGGATTAAACTATAGTAATCATGAAATTGGCCGATTTGTTGGCCGATCTTAGCGTGCCGCTTCGACCGCCGCAACGGTCGAAACTCCGCCCTACTCCGGCAGCACCGCGTTGACGATGTAGCTGCGGCCTGCCGCGGTTTCGCTCAACCCCCGTTCCAACGCCGCCGCGAGCTCGTCTCCGGTCTCCGCTCGGGCGCCGCCGATGCCGAACGGCGCCCCCATCTCCTCGTAGGCGGGCGGGTCGATCTGGAACCCCAGCGTCAGCTCGGTCCGCCGGGCCATGCCGTCGG
>JAPPHW010000284.1 GCA_028820945.1 Defluviicoccus sp. | reverse complement strand
GGCGAAGGTCGCGAGCGAGTTGATCAGGCCGATATTCGGGCCTTCCGGCGTCTCGATCGGGCAGATCCGCCCGTAATGGGTGGGGTGCACGTCGCGCACCTCGAACCCGGCGCGCTCGCGGGTAAGGCCGCCCGGCCCCAGCGCGGACAGCCTCCGCTTGTGGGTGATTTCCGACAACGGGTTGGTCTGGTCCATGAACTGCGACAGCTGCGAGGACCCGAAGAACTCCCGCACGGCGGCCGCCGCCGGCTTGGCGTTGATCAGGTCGTGCGGCATGACCGAGTCCAGCTCGAGCGCTCCCATGCGCTCGCGGATCGCGCGCTCCACGCGCAGCAGGCCGATCCGGTACTGGTTCTCCATCAACTCGCCCACCGAACGTACCCGCCGGTTGCCGAGATGGTCGATGTCGTCGACCTCCCCGATCCCGTCCTTCAGCTCGACCAGCGTCTTGACGACGGCGAGGATGTCCTCCTTGCGCAGCGTGCGCACCGTGTCCTCGGCCGTGAGGCCGAGCCGCGCATTCATCTTCACCCGGCCGACGGCCGACAGGTCGTAGCGTTCCGCGTCGAAGAAAAGCGTGTTGAACATCGCTTCCGCGCTGTCGATCGTCGGCGGTTCGCCCGGGCGCATGACCCGGTAAATGTCCATGAGCGCTTCTTCGCGCGACCTGTTCCGGTCCACCGCCAGGCTGTTGCGGATGTAGGGGCCGACATTGGTGTGATCGATCCACAGGGTCTTCAGCTCGGAGACCCCCGCCTCCTCCAGCTCGGCAAGCTTGTCCCCGGCGATCTCGTCGCCGGCTTCCAGATAGACTTCGCCGGTCGCTTCGTTGATCACGTCTTCGGCGAGATACCGGCCGATCAGGTCTTCGTCGCCGACCCGGAACTGCTTGAGGCCGGCCTCGACCAGACGCCGCGCGAGCCCGGGGGTCATCCGCCGGCCGGCTTCGGCGACCACCTCGCCGTCTTCCGCGTTCACGAGATCGTCGGTCAGCTTGGCGCCGCGCAGCCGGTCGGGCTCGAAATCGGTCTTCCAGCCCCCCTCGACCCGCTCGTACCGAACCGAGTCGTAGAAAAAGTCGAGCAGCTCCTCGACCGACATGCCGTGCACCTCTTCGGGCGCAACGTCTTCGCCGCTCGCCGCGCGCTCGGCCCTCAGCGCTTCGGTCTCCCGGGAATCGAGCGCGAACAGAAGCGTGGTCACCGGAAGCTTGCGCCGCCGGTCGATCCGGACATGGACCAGGTCCTTGGCGTCGAACTCGAAATCGAGCCAGGAGCCGCGATAGGGAATGATGCGGGCGGCGAACAGGTACTTGCCCGACGAATGGGTCTTGCCCTTGTCGTGGTCGAAGAAGACGCCGGGCGAGCGGTGCATCTGGGAAACGATCACGCGCTCGGTGCCGTTGACGACGAAAGTCCCGTTGTCCGTCATCAGCGGCATGTCGCCCATATAGACGTCCTGTTCCTTGATATCGCGGACCGAGCGCGCGCCGGTATCCTCGTCGACGTCGAAGACGACCAGCCTGAGGGTGACCTTGAGCGGCGCGGCATAGGTCATGTCGCGCTGCTGGCACTCGTCGACGTCGTATTTCGGCGGTTCGAGCTCGTACTTCACGAACTCCAGCGTGCCGTTCTCGGAGAAATCCTTGATCGGGAATACCGAGCCGAACACCTCCTGCAGCCCGCTATCGCTGCGCTCCTCGGGACCCGCGTCGATCTGCAGGAACTTGTCGTAGGACGTCTTCTGAACCTCGATGAGGTTCGGCATCGCCGCGGCGGCCTGGATGCGACCGAACTCCTTGCGAATGCGTTTCCGACCGGTGAAGGACTGTGCCATTGCCACCTCTTCAAGCGCGCGCGACGGAGCGGCGGGGGCCGCCCCGCGGCGCACGGCGATCTTTCAGACTTGTCCGGGTGCAGCCGGGCGGGCGCGCGTCCGGGTCCGCCGCGCCGACATCGGCGCGGCGTCCGGAAATTGCGCCTGCCCGTAGTTGCCTCGCGGCCAACTACTTGACCTCGACGGTCGCCCCGGCCTCCTCGAGTTTCGTCCTGATCTCTTCGGCCTCGTCCTTGGACACGGCCTCCTTCACCGCCTTCGGCACGCCCTCGACGAGATCCTTCGCCTCCTTGAGCCCGAGCCCGGTGATCGCGCGGACCTCCTTGATGACGTTGATCTTCTTCTCGCCGAAGCTGACGAGGATCAGGTCGAACTCGGTCTTCTCTTCCTCGACCGCCGCGCCTTCGGCCGGCGCCGCGGCGGCGACCGCGACCGGGGCCGCGGCGCTAACGCCCCACTTGTCCTCCAGCATCTTGGACAGTTCGGCGGCCTCGATGACCGTCAACTGCGACAGGTCGTCGACCAGTTGTTCGAGATTTGCAGCCATGTTTACGTTCTCCTCTCCGATTCGTCCGGCGGCCGGTCAGGCCGCATCCTTGTTCGCATAGGCGCCGAAGACGCGGGCCACCTGACCCGCCGGCGCCTGGAGCACCCCGGCGACCCTGGTCGCCGGCGTCTGAATCATTCCGACCAGCCGGCCTCGCAGCTCGTCGAGCGAAGGCAGCCTGGCCAGCGCGGTCACGCCGTCGGCGTCGAGCATCCGCTCGCCGAGCCCGCCGCCCACGATGCCGAGCGTGTCGTTATTCTCGGCGAAGCCCACCGCGACACGCGCCGCGGCGACCGGATCGTCGGAATACGCGATCGCGGTCGGGCCGACGAAAAGCCCGTCCAGACCCTCGAACGTCGTGCCCTTGAGCGCGAGCCTGGTCAGCCGGTTCTTCGTCACCTTGAACTGCGCGCCGGCATCGCGCATCCGGCGGCGGAGATCGGTCGCCTGGGCGACCGTAAGGCCGACCGGCCTCGTTACCACCACCAGCGTCGTCGCGCCGAAAAGCGCGTTCAGCGCGGCGACCTGTTGTTCCTTTTGCGTCCGGTTCAACGATCGTCTCTCCTATCGGACCGGCGCCGCGAAGCCGCCGGTCGGGTTGCGACTGGACCTCCTTCCGAAGATCCGGCTTCCTGTCCCAGAAGCCCGAGCCGCCCGCGCCCCGAACGAGCGCAACCGATGAACTCGCGACCCCTGTCTGTGCGGGACTTACTCCGCCGGTAGGCCGGCGGCGCCTGCAGTCTCGGACAGGTCTCCTCCCGGACCGCGGTCCGGGTCGAAGTACGCCGCGCCGATGGACGGCGCGGCAAATTCGATCAGCCCGACGCGCCGCCGATCACGCTCTGGACATCGAGCTTGATGCCAGGGCCCATCGACGAACTCAGCGCGGCGCGCTTGACGTAGGTTCCCTTCGCGCCGCTCGGCTTGGCCTTGACGACGGCGTCGGCCAGCGCGCGGATGTTTTCCTTCAGGTCGTCCTCGGCGAAGCTCGCCTTGCCGATGCCGGCATGAACGATGCCGGCCTTCTCGACCCGGAACTCGACCTGGCCGCCCTTGGCGGCGCGGACGGCCTCCGCGACGTTCTGCGTGACGGTGCCGAGCTTCGGGTTGGGCATCAGCCCGCGCGGGCCCAGGATCTTCCCGAGCCGTCCGACCACGGCCATCATGTCGGGCGTCGCCACGCAGCGGTCGAAATCGATCGTGCCGCCCTGGACGCTCTCGGCGAGTTCCTCCGCGCCGACCAGGTCCGCCCCGGCCTCTCGAGCCTCGTCGGCCTTGTCGCCGCGCGCGAAGACGGCCACCCGCACCGACTTCCCGGTGCCCTTGGGCAGGGAGACGACGCCGCGCACCATCTGATCGGCATGGCGCGGGTCGACCCCGAGGTTCATCGAGAATTCCAGCGTCTCGTCGAACTTCGTGGCGGCACGCTCCTTGATGAGGCCGACCGCCTCGTCGAGCCCGTAGAGTCGATCGCGGTCGATTCCCTCATAGGCCCTGGACAAACGCTTTCCCTTCTTCGCCATCGGCTTACTCCATCACCTGCACGCCCATCGACCGCGCGGTGCCGGCCAGCATCCGGCATGCGGCCTCGACATCGTTGGCATTGAGGTCGACCATCTTCTTCTCCGCGATCTCGCGCAGCTGCGACATGCGGACCGCGCCGACAATCTCGTGCCCGGGCTCGTTCGCGCCGGACTCGAGCCTGGCCGCCTGCTTGATGAAATAGGAGGCCGGCGGGGTCTTGGTCTCGAAGGAGAACGAGCGGTCGGCGTAGACCGTGATCACGGTCGGGATCGGCACGCCCTGTTCCTGGTTCTGCGTATGCGCGTTGAACGCCTTGCAGAACTCCATGATGTTGACGCCCTGCTGGCCCAGCGCGGGGCCGATCGGCGGCGACGGGTTCGCCTGCCCGGCCGGCACCTGCAGCTTGATGAAACCTGCGATTTTCTTTGCCATCTCTCGACCGCCGTCTCAGAAATTCACCGCCTGCCGCCCCGCCGTCACAGCTTCTCGACCTGGGCGTATTCGAGCTCGACCGGGGTGGAGCGCCCGAAGATCGACACCGCCACCTTGAGCCGCGCGCGTTCCTCGTCGATCTCCTCCACCGTGCCGTTGAACGAGGTGAAGGGGCCGTCGCTGACCCGGACCTGCTCGCCGACGTCGAAGGTGATCGACGGCTTGGGCCGCTCCACCCCCTCCTGGACCTGGCGCAGGATGCGCTGCGTCTCGGCCTCGGAGATCGGCGAGGGCTTGCCGCGCCCGCCGGTGCCGAGGAAGCCGGTGACCTTGGGCGTGTCCTTGACCAGATGCCAGGTCTCGTCGGTCAGCTCCATCTTGATCAGCACGTAGCCCGGGAAGAACTTGCGGTCGGCGCGCACCTTGGCGCCGCGGCGCATGCGCACCACCTCCTCGGTCGGCACCAGGACCTCGTCGAACATGTCGTCGAGATGCTTCTGCGCCGCCTGCTCGCGGATCGACTGGGCGACCTTGTTCTCGAACCCGGAATAGACGTGGATCACGTACCAGCGCGCCGTCATCGCCTAGCCCCCGAGCCCCAGCACCGCGCGCACCGCGACCGACAGGATCTGGTCCACGACGAAGAAGAACAGCGCCGCCAGCGCGACGAAAATGAACACCATCACCGTGGTCACCGCGGTCTCCCGCCGGCTCGGCCAGGTCACCCGCGCGACTTCGCGCCGAACCTGCTGGATAAACTCGATGGGGCTGATCTTCGCCATGTCGATCCGACTGTCCTCGTCACCCGTCAGACGCTGCACCGGCTGGCAGGAGTGGAGGGATTCGAACCCACAACCCCCGGTTTTGGAGACCGGTGCTCTGCCAATTGAGCTACACTCCTTGGGCCGCGCCTGCTGTCTCCGGGACCGGTGCCGCCTACTCTATGATCTGCGCGACGACGCCGGCGCCGACGGTGCGTCCGCCCTCGCGG
>JAPPHW010000142.1 GCA_028820945.1 Defluviicoccus sp. | reverse complement strand
TGGTGGATGCACGCTCGTGGCCGATGCCGACCTATTCGGAAGTCCTGCATCATCATCAATAGATGGGCGGCCGGGGTTTTGCTATAGCTGGCCGGACGCGCCCGTAGCTCAGCAGGATAGAGCACGAGATTCCTAATCTCGGGGTCGCAGGTTCGAATCCTGCCGGGCGCGCCACCCGCGGGCGCACCTAGACATTGTGGTAGCCCCTGAACCAGTCGACGAACCGGGGAACCCCGATGTCGATCGGGGTGACCGGAGCGAAGCCCAGATCCCTACGGCTCGCGGAAATGTCGGCATAGGTCTCCTTCACGTCGCCCGGCTGCATGGGGCGGAAGTCGATCTCCGCTTTCGTGCCGAGACTGTCCTCCAGGATCGCGATCAGCCGCATCAGGGGCTGGGGGCGATTGTTGCCGATATTGTAGAGCCGGTGCGGCGTCCCGTTCCCCGTGGCGGGCGGGTTGTCGAGCGCTGCGGCGACACCCGGGACGACGTCGTCGATATAGGTGAAGTCCCGTTTCATGTCGCCGTGGTTGAACACCTCGATGGGCCGGCCGTCGAGGATCGCGGCGGTAAACTTGTAGAGCGCCATGTCGGGGCGGCCCCACGGCCCATAGACCGTAAAGAAGCGGAGCCCGGTCTGCGGGATGCCGTAGAGATGGCTGTAGCAATAGCTCATATGCTCGTTCGCCCGCTTGGTCGCGGCGTAGAGCGAAATCGGCCGGTCGGTCCGGTCCTCGACCGCGAAAGGCAGTTTCCCGTTGGCGCCGTAGACGGAGCTCGAACTGGCATAGACGAGGTGCTTCAGGCCGGACAGGTGCCGGCAATATTCGAGCACCGTCATGTGCCCCGCGAGGTTCGCGTCGACATAGGCGAAAGGCCGGTCGCGCGAATAGCGTACCCCCGCCTGGGCGGCGAGGTGGGCGACCCGGTCGATCCCATCGACCCCGGCAAGCGCCGCGAACACCGCGTCCCGGTCCGCCAGGTTCAACCTGAGCAGGGTGAATTCCCCGTGCCGCGCGAGGCGGCCGATTCGCGCCTCCTTGAGACCGGCATCGTAGTAGTCGGTGACCGCATCGAGTCCGACCACGGTTTCGCCGCGCTCCAGCAGGAACGCGCTTACGTGGTAGCCGATGAAGCCGGCGGCGCCGGTGACCAGCACCGTCATTGCCGCCCGCCGTCCGCGATGAGGGTCAGAAGGCGGTCGCGCACCGCCTTGCGGTCGATCTTTCCGGTGCCGCCGACGGGCAATTCCTCGACCGCGAAAATCCGGCGGGGATGCGCATAGGCCGGGCCGTGCTCCAACGCGAACGCCTTGAGCGCCTCCTCGTCCACCTGCCGGTCGGGGCGCAGGGTGACCAGCGCGGCCGGCGCGAGATCCTTCAGCGCGTGCGGCACCGGCGCGACGACGGCATCGATCACGTCGGGATGCTGAACCAGCAGCAGCTCCACCTCCTTCGGATTGATGTTCTCCCCGCCGCAGGAGAACTGGTCGTCCGTCCTGCCCTGGAAGTAGAAGAATCCCTCCGCGTCGCGGCGGAACAGGTCGCCGGTGCGGAGCCAGCCGCCCCTTAGCCGCTCGGTGTCGAGGTCGGCCCGGTTGTTGTAACCGACGAGAACCGCGGGCGAACGGACCCAGAGCTCGCCCTCTTCCGTCTCCTCGCCGTTTTCGCCCATCAGCCTGACGCCGACCCCCGGAGCCGCCAGCCCGCAGCTCCCGCGCGGCGCTTGCCTCCCGTCGACCGCCTCGCGCAAGGGCCCGCCGCCCTCGGTCAGCCCGTAAGCCTCGATCACGTCCGCGCCGAATGCGGTTTCGACGGCGGCGATCAGCTCCGCGCCGACCACCGCCGATCCCATCTCCAGCGTCTTGAGCGACGAGAAATCGAGGCTGCCGAGAAGATCCCGTTCGGCGAGCATCATCCGGTACATCGCAGGCACGCCGCCAGCCTCGGTGCAGCGGTGCTCGCTGAGCGCCTTGAGAAACGGGCGGGGCTCGAAACGCGGCAGGATGACCACCGAAGCCCCGACATGCAGCTTGGGCTTCACCGACACACGCATCGCGTTCTTATGGTAGAGCGGACCGGCGATCAGCGCCCGGTCTTCGGGCGACGCCGGCCAGTGGCGCTGCGACGAGCCGATCGCCCACAGCATCCCGTCATGGGCGAGCAGCACGCCCTTCGGGCGGCCGGTGGAACCGGACGTGTAGGGCAGGAAGGCGATCTGGCGCGGGGCGATCGGCGGAGGGTCGAACCCGCCCGGATCGGCTTGCGCGAGCACGGCTTCGTAGTCTTCCCAGCCTGGCGGGGCAGGCGCGGCGGCAATGCGCGGCGCGAGCCCCGCCGCCTCGACGATGGCCACGATGTCGGGATGAGCGCTGGGCGAGATCACGGCCGCCTTGCAGCCCGAATCCTCGACGACGAAACGTATTGTGTCGGCGCCGAGACGGATATTGAGCGGAATGGGGACGAGCCCCGCGCGCATCGCCCCGAAGAACGTTTCGACGAACTCGAACCGGTTCGACATGGCGAGCAATATTCGATCTCCGGGAGCCAGGCCGCGCCCCGCGAGCGTGGCGGCGATCCGGTCCATTCGCGCGTCGAGCTCTCGGTGGGCAATCTCCGCGGGCGGCGATCGCGACAGGTCGACGATCGCGGTCCTCCCGGGATGGGCGGTCGCCGCGGCCCGGTTGAAATAACCCAGGTTGAACTCCCGCCTGTCCGCCATCACGCGTGTCCGAGCGCGGCGAGGATCGAATCGGGCGTGATCGGAATCGCATCGATCCTTGTTCCCAGCGGGGCGAGCGCGTCGTTCACCGCGTTGAATATCGTGCCGGGCGCGGCGGCGGTTCCGGATTCGCCCACCCCCTTCGCGCCGAGCCCCGAAACCGAGGTCGGCGTCTCGACATGGGCGAGCACGATATCGGGCATCTCTTTCGCCATCGGCACCAGATAGTCCACCATCGTGCCGTTCAGCAGCTGACCGTCGGGATCGTAGAGGCTGTGCTCGTAAAGCACGTCGCCGAGCCCCTGGACGATGGCGCCGCGCAGCTGCTCTTCCGCCAGAAGCGGGTTGATCAGGCGTCCGCCGTCCTCGACCGCCCAGTAGCCGAGGATCCGGATTTCCCCTGTATCGCGGTCGATCTCGATCTGGGCGCCATGCGCGCCGTTGGTAAAGACGTATTCCGGCACACGGAACCGACGGGTCTGGGTGAGCTCCGGGTAGACCCCGTCGGGCAGCTCGCCCGAGCGGAAGAATGCGATGTCGCCGAGCTCGGCCAAGGTCATCCTCGTCTCGCCGCCGGCGCGGTCCACGACGGCTCCGTCTCGCACCGCCAGCGCCGCCGGGTCGGCCTGAAGCAGCGTCCCGGCGAGGTTCAGGACTTCGTCGCGCAGCGCCTCGCCCGCCCGCCTTGCCGATTCGCCGCCGATGCCTCCGCCGCGCGAGCCGTAGGTGCCCCCGCCATAGGGCACCGCATCGGTGTCGCCGGTAATCACCGTCACCGCCTCGAACGGCACGCCGACCGACTCCGCGACCACCTGCGCGAGGACGGTCTCGGTGCCCTGCCCCTGCTCGGTGACGCCGGCCAGGCAGGTCACCGCGCCGGAGGGCTCAAGGCGGACGGTGCATCCGTCCTGTGCCGAAATCGGCACGCCCGCGGGACCGTAGATCTGGGGACCGGGGTTGGTGCCCTTGATGAAGGAGGCGATACCGATGCCTTGCAGAACGCCCCGCTCGCGCTTCGCCTCCCGGTCGGCGAGAAGGGCGTCGTAGTCCATCAGCGCCAGAAGCTTCTCCAGGCATGCCTGGTGCGACAGGTCGTTCAGCCCGACGCCGGACGGCGCCTTCACCGGATAGGCGTCGTCGGCAACGAAGTTGCGTCGGCGGAGTTCCGCGGGGTCGATCCCCAAGTCCGCGGCGGCCCGGTCGATCAGCGCCTCGACGGTCAGGATCGCGATGGGATGGCCGACGCCGCGATACTGCGAAATCGGCACCTTGTTCTGGAAGACGACTCGGGTGCGACCCCGATAGCTCCCGATCTCGTAGGGTCCGCCGGAAACGTTGAGCACCTGGTTGGCTTCGACAGAGCTCGTCCTGGGATAGGAGGAATAGGCGCCTCCGCCGACGAGGTCCTCGATCTCGAGCGCCGCGAACCGGCCGTCTTCGTCGACGGCGAGCCGCCCGCGCACGACATGGTCCCGCGCGTGAATATCGGAAACGAAGGATTCCAGGCGGTCGGCCCAGTAACGGACCGGACGGGCGAGCAGCATCGCCAGAACCGAGACCGCGAACTCGTCGCCGTAATGGTGGCTCTTGATCCCATACCCGCCGCCGACATCGTATGCGATCACCCGGATGTCGCGCTCTTCGAGCCCGAGATGGCGCGCGAACAGGATTTGGGTCATGTGCGGCGCCTGTCCGCCGTAATGGAGCGTCAGCCTGCGGTCGCCCGGGTCGTAGTCCGCCACGATCGCGCGGGCTTCCAGCGGCACGCCGGTATGGCGGCCGAAGCGGAACTCGCCTTCGACCACCCGGTGGGCCGTATCGAAAGCGGCGGCGGTGTCGCCATTCTCGATCCGGCGCTCGTAGAGGCGGTTGGTCGCGAGCTCGGGATGGAGGATCGGCGTTCCGTCTTCGAGAGCGGTCTCGACATCGGCAACCGCCGGAAGCTCTTCCCATTCGATCCGCACATGCTCGGCCGCGTCCTCGGCGCGAGCCCGGCCTTCGGCGACGACGGCGGCAACCGGTTCCCCCTGCCAGCGCGCGCAATCGACCGCCATTCCGTATTGGGGCACGGAAAGCAGCGACGGCGCGTTCTTCGTCGTGCCCAGCCATGGATGCGTCCGCTCCGCGAGCTCGGCGCCGGTGAGAATCGCGACGACGCCGGGCCGGGTCCTGGCCTCTTCGGTCTCGATCCCACCGATGCGGGCGTGGGCGTAGGGGCTGCGGACGAAGGCGACGTCGACCAGGCGCTTGAAGCCCAGATCGGCGACGTGGCGTCCGCGCCCCGAGGCCGCCCGGCGCGCGTTCGGGCGCGGCAACGGCCGTCCGATGACGGTCCCGGTCATACAGCGGCTCCGAGGGCCGACAGGATGCGTTCTGGCGTGAAAGGCTGCGCCGAGGCCGCGGCGCCGAACGGAGCGAGCGCGTCGTTGACCGCGAGCCATACCGCGGCGGTGGCGCCGATGGTCCCGCCCTCGCCCACGCCCTTCGCGCCCA
Source organism: Defluviicoccus sp. (assembly GCA_028820945.1). The sequence continues at coordinate 169 of JAPPHW010000142.1, read as the reverse complement.
GCATGGTGGATTCCTCAAGCCCCTCGATGTGGGCGGTCACGATGTCCGGCATTTCGCTCGCCATCGGCACGAGGTAATCGGCGAGAGTGCCGTTGAGAAGCTGGCCGGTCGAATCGTAGACGCATTCCTCGAAGAACGCCGCTCCGAGCCCCTGGACGACCCCGCCCCG
>JAPPHW010000312.1 GCA_028820945.1 Defluviicoccus sp. | reverse complement strand
CCTTGCCGAGCCATGCGGCGGCGAGCGCGCGCGCCTCTTCGGTTATCGGAGCTTCGGCGGGCCGCAGCGTTTCCCGGTCGACCACCGCGACATAGTCGATCGTCCCGAACCCGGCGCCGGCGATCGTCCTTTCGGCCTCCCGGATCGCCTGGGGAATGTCGGCGTCCGGCGCCGCCGCCCTATCCGCGAGCGCGAGCAGCGCGCGGTTGAGGGTCGGGGCCGCCGCGCGCTCGTCGGCGCTCAGATAGACGTTGCGAGAAGACAGCGCCAACCCGTCCGACTCCCGCACGGTCGGCACGCCGTGAACCTCGACCCCGAGATCGAGATCGCGGGCGAGCCGGCGGATGACCTGAAGTTGCTGGAAGTCCTTCTCGCCGAACCATGCGGCGTCCGGCCGCACCATGTTGAACAGCTTGGCCACCACCGTCGCCACGCCCTCGAAATGCCCCGGCCGGAACGCGCCGCACAGCCCGTCGGTCAGGCCTCCGACCGTGACCGTCGTGGAGAAGCCTTCGGGGTAGACGCATTCGCCGGGCGGGGCGAACAGGAGATCGCCGCCCGCCTCCGCGATCAGCCGGGCGTCCCACGCCTCGTCGCGGGGATAGGCTGAAAAATCCTCGCCGGGCGCGAATTGCTTCGGGTTGACGAACAGGCTGGCGACCGCCCGGCCGGACCCGGCGGCGGCGGCCCGGACCAGCGCGAGATGACCCTCATGAATGGCTCCCATCGTGGGAACCAACCCGACCGAGAGCCCTTCGGCGTGCCACCCGGCGACGCGGCGGCGGATCTCTTCGGCCGAGCGAACGATCTCGATATTGCCGGATGCAGACATATCGTCCGCTCTCGCCGATGCCGGAAACGGTTTCGGCCGGAGTCAGGCGAGCTTGGCGCGCTTGGGCACGCCGAAACAGTGCTCGGGCCCCGGAAAGCGGCGCGTGCGGACATCCCGCGCGTAGGCCGCCGCGGCTTCGCCGAGCGCGTCGCCCAGCTCGGCGTAGCGGCGGACGAAGCGCGGCGTGAAGTCGGAGAAAAGCCCGGCCAGATCCTCGGTCACCAGCACCTGGCCGTCGCATCGGGGCGACGCGCCGATCCCGATCGTCGGCACCGGGACCAGGTCGGTGATCTCTCCGCCGACCGGCTCGATCACGCCCTCGACCACTATCGAGAACGCGCCGGCATCGGCCACCGCCCTGGCGTCCTCGACAATCGCGCGGCCGTCTTCCTCGCCGCGCCCCTGCACGCGGAACCCGCCATAGGCATGGACCGATTGCGGCATCAGCCCGACATGGCCCATGACCGGGATCGAACGCTTGACCAGGAACTCGATCGTCGGCGCCATCTCGACCCCGCCTTCGAGCTTGACGCCGGCGCAGCCGGTCTCGGCCATCGCCCGGGCCGCGTTGCGATAGGCCTGGGCGGGCGATTCCTGGTAGGTCGCGAACGGCATGTCGACGATGACGCAGGCATGCTCGGAGCCCCGGCACACCGCCGCGCCATGGGCGATCATCATCTCAAGGGTCACGCCGAGGGTGGACTCGAGTCCGTAAACCACCATGCCGAGCGAATCGCCGACCAGCAGCATGTCGACATGGGGGTCGAGGATTTGCGCTTGCGGCGCCGTATAGGCGGTCAGCACCACGATGGGCTCGCCGCCCTTCCGGTCCCGGAGCTCGGGCACGGTCACGCGCCGTCCTTTGCTCGCCACGCTCATCTCAGCCCCTTGTTCCGCCTGTGCCGCCGCGTGCAATAGCCGACGGGCCGCGACGGGTTAGTTGTAGACCTTTTTCGCGCCGCGCGAAATGCCGTCCGCGGTCGAGGCGTTCGGCGGCGGGCGGGCAAATGCTTTATTGTCCCGGCCATGGCAACCCTCGACCCGGCCCCCGCGATCGACGATGCCGCCGACCGGCCCACGGTCCGGCTGGCACCCGGCCGCCACAAGCGAATCCGCGCGGGTCATCCGTGGGCCTATTCCAACGAGATCGCGATGACGCGGGAGGCGAAAGCGCTGCCGCCGGGCGCGATCGTCCGTCTGCTCGACAGCGCGGACGGGCCGCTGGGCGCGGCGACGTTCAACCCGCGGCCGTTGATCAGCGCGCGTCTCCTCGCGTCCGACCCGGATACCGTCATCGATCGGGAATTCCTCTCCAACCGGCTCGCCACCGCGCTCGCGCTGCGCGAACGCCTGTTCGAGGCTCCCTATTACCGTCTCGCCTGGTCGGAGGCGGACGGGCTGCCCGGCCTCGTGCTCGACCGCCATGGGGACACGGCGGCGGCGCAGCTCAACACCGCCGGCATGGACCGTCTCGCCGAAGACCTCGCGGAGGCGCTGTTCGCGACGGTCGGCGTGCGCTCCGTCGTCTTCCGCAACGATACCGCCGCGCGCACCCTCGAGGGCCTGCCATCGGAGAGCTTCCAGGCCGGTGCCCCGGTCGAAGGACCGGTCGAGATCGTCGAGAACGGGGTGCGGTTCGCGGTCGACCCCACCGCCGGGCAGAAGACCGGCTGGTTCTACGACCATCGCGAAAACCGCGCACGGGTGGCGGCGCTCGCGCGCGACATGGACTTGCTCGATGCCTACAGCTATGTGGGCGGCTTCAGTATCCAGGCCGCCGCCGCGGGGGCGCGCTCGGTGCTTTGCCTCGACCGGTCGGAACCGGCGCTCGACCTCGCCGCCGAGTCCGCGAAACGCAACGGCGTCGGCGGCGCTTGCGATTTCCTGCGGGGCGACGTCTTCCGGACGCTTGAGGAATTCGGCCGCGACGGGCGGAGCTTCGACATCGTCGTCTGCGACCCGCCGGCCTTCGTCAAGTCGAAGAAGGACCTGGCAAGCGGGCTCAAGGGCTACCGCAAGCTGGTGCGCCTCGCGGCGGGTCGCGTGCGGCCGGGCGGCTTTCTGTTCGCCGCCTCGTGCTCGCAGCAGGTCGACGCCGGGCAGTTCGCCGAAGCCGTGCGCGGCGCGCTGCGAAGCCTCAGGCGGACCGGTCGGGTTCTCCACCGCGGCGGCGCGGGACCCGACCATCCGATCCACCCTTATCTGCCGGAGAGCGCCTATCTGAAGACGGTTCTCCTGCAACTCGACTGAAACGGAGGAACACATGCTCAGGATTCTCGGCCGCGCCACCTCGTCCAACGTCCAGAAGGTGGTCTGGCTGTGCGAAGAGGTCGGCATACCCTACGAGCGCGAGGACATCGGCGGTCCGTTCGGCGGCAACGACCGGCCGGACTATCTCGCGCTCAACCCGAACGGAAGGGTGCCGACCCTGATCGACGGCGATTTCACGATCTGGGAGTCGAACGCCTGCGTCCAGTATCTCGCGTCCCGGCATGCCCAGGGCAGTTGGTACCCCGACGACCTGCAGGCGCGCGGACGGGCCGTGCAGTGGATGGACTGGTCGCTCGGCTCGCTCGCGCCGGCCCATGTGCCGGCCTTCCACGGCCTGATCCGCACGCCCCCCGAGAAGCGCGACCCCGACGCCATCGCCCGCGGCCGCGATGCCTGGTCGAAGCTGATGGCGATGCTGGATGCCCACCTCGCGGACCGCGCCTATATCGCGGGCGATTCCATCACCATGGGCGACATGCCGCCGGCGGTGATCTCCTTCCGCTGGTTCAACCTCGATTTCGAGCGCGAGGACTATCCCAACGCGAAGCGCTGGTACGACACGATCGCGGCGCGGCCCGCCTTCGCCCGGCACGTCGTCGATATCGGCCTCGCCTGATGCTCAGGATCCTCGGACGCGACACCTCGTCCAACGTCCAGAAGGTGCTGTGGGCGGCGGGCGAGCTCGGGCTCGAATTCGAGCGCGAGGATATCGGCGGCCCGTTCGGCGGCAACGACACGCCGGAATATCTCGCGCTTAACCCGAACGGCTACGTGCCGACGCTGATCGACGGCGACTACACGCTCTGGGAATCGAACTCGATCGTCCGCTACCTCGCCGCGACCCACGGCGCGGGGACGCTGTGGCCGGCCGACCCCCGCGTCCGGGGCTCCGCCGAGCGCTGGATGGACTGGCAGATCGCGACGCTCAGCCCGACCATGGTGACGGTGTTCCGCGGCCTCGTCCGCACGCCGCCGGAGGAGCGCGACATGGCGGTCATCGCGGCGGCCCGCGACCGCACCGCGCGGCTGTTCGCCATGCTGGATGCCGCGCTCGCCGGTTCGGAATTCGTGGCGGGAGAGGCGTTCACCGTCGGCGATATCCCGGTCGGCATAGCCGCGTATCGCTGGTACCGCCTCGACATCGAGCGCGAGGATTTCCGCAACTTGGAGCGCTGGTACCGGCGCCTGACCGAACGCCCGGCCTATCGCGAGCACATCATGAAGCCGCTCGCCTGAACCCGGCCCGGCGCCGATGTCGCGCCTTCCGCCGGCGCTCCAGGGCGCCGTCTACATGATGCTCGCGGCGGTGAGCTGGACCGTAATGCTGCTCCTCGTCCGCGCCCTGGGCAATTCGTATTCGACCTTCGAAATCCTGTTCGTGCGCAACCTGGTGAGCGTGGCCTTCATCGTTCCTCTGCTGGTCGGCAACCGCGGCGCGGTGTTCCGCACGAGGCGCATGCCGCTTCACTGCACCCGCGTCGCCTTCGCCTATATCGGAATTCTCGGGCTGTTCTACGGCCTGATTCACATCCCGGTCGCCGACGTGGTGGCGCTCAGTTTCACCCAGCCGCTCTTCATCGCGGTGCTTGCCGCGCTCCTCCTGGGCGAAGCCGTGGGGATCCCGCGCTGGCGGGCGGTCGCCATCGGTTTCGCGGGCGTCCTGGTCATCCTGCGCCCCGGGTTCGCGGAAATCGGCATTGCGACGCTCGCGGTGCTCGCCTCGGCGGCGGCTTACGGCGTGTCCAATATCTGCATCAAGCGGCTGATGACCACCGACACGCCGGTGCAGAGCACGCTATACGGCAACCTGCTGATGCTGCCGCTTTCGGCGCTGCCCGCGGCCTTCGTCTGGGTAACGCCCGGGCTGTGGGACGCGCTCGCGATGATCGGGGTTGGGCTGGGCGGAATGGGCGGGATCTATTTCGTCTCGCGCGCCTACGCGGCGGCCGACGCGAGCGCGGTCGTGCCCTACGACTTCCTCCGCCTGCCGCTGTCGGCCGGCGCGGCCTTTCTGCTTTTCGGCGAGACCAGCGACATCTGGATGCTGCTCGGCGCCGCGATCATCTTCGCCAGCTCCTACGCGCTGGTGCGGATCGAGACGCGGGACGCGAAGCGCGGATAGTGTCCTGATTTCGAAGTTCGCATGACTTCGCGTCAGCCGTGCGGTCTCCCCAGCCCGGCCGCTTCTCTCGTCATGCCCGGAACAAGTCCATTGCTGTCCGGTTTAATTTTTGCGGACGGGGCGAAAGGCTCGAGTGCGAGCGGGTTTCCGGCGGATCGCGCGGGTCGAGGC
>JAPPHW010000132.1 GCA_028820945.1 Defluviicoccus sp. | reverse complement strand
GTCTACAAGGGCCGCTGCGAATCCAGACCACCTTCAACCGCCGGATTTAGGTTCACATGCGATTGGCGATTGTTACCGGAATATGAAGCCGCCCGGCGTTGTCGGAAACGCAGATATTCAATGCAATACAAAACAGAAAAAACATTCTATTTCAATAGATTGAGGATTGATTTTAAGAAAATACAACACTAGGGGCTCGCCAAAAAAGCGAATCGCTTCAGCGAATCGCCGGTCGGCAGGTGCGCCCGCGACAGCGTTACCGGCGCCGGTCGATGAAGCGCGGCGCCTTCACGCTGGCCTCGAATTCGCGGGCCAGCACGCCGGGTTCCAGGATCACGATGTCGGGCGAGAGCTCGAACGTCGCCTTGGTGCGCCTCTCCAGGTCCTCGCGCAGGGCGTCGATATCGGCGCCACGACGCGGCTCGACCGAGACCCGCAGGCTTTCGAGGCCGCTGGCGTCGCCGATCAGTTCGAGCTTGAAGTCGTTCACCGAACGGTGTTCGAACATCATGTCCTCGAATTCCTGGTGGTTGACGTTGACGCCGCGCAGCTTGAAGAAGCCGGCCGTGCGGTGGGCGTGGCGCATCGTCGGAAAGACCGAGAACGCGCCGTCGTCGCCCGCGGCGGGGTTCATGATGACGATGTCGCCGGAATCCCAGCGCAGGAACGGCGCCCCGTTGTTGCCGAACAGCGAGGTGCAGACCAGATGGCCGGGCTCGCCGTCCGGAACCGGCTTGCCGGTATCGGGGTCGAGCACCTCGAAAACGGCGAGATCGGTCCAGATCCTGAATCCCTGGCGGGACGGTCCCTCGGCGGCAAGCATGCTGATCTCGGTCATTCCGAAACAGTCGAAGACCGTGGCGCCCCAGTCGCGTTCGAGCTTTTCCCGCTTGGCCGCCGAAAGCGCCTCGGCGGAGCACAGCATCGTGGAGACCGAGCCCCCGGCGAGGTCCACGCCCTCCGAGTTGGCCAGGTTGGAGAGGTGCAGGCCGTAGCTCGACATGCCCAGCCAGACGGTGGGCTCGAGCGAGGAAATCAGGGCGAGCTGCTGGACCGACGGCAGCGACGCTCCGGAGCCCGCCCAGACCGCGCCCATCCCCATGATCTGCGCCGCGCGCGCCCACATGTGACCTACCGGATGGACCCCGAGCGGGGTGGAGACATGCGCCCTGTGGTTTTCCCCGTCCTCGATCCCCGCGGCCGCGAAGGTGCGGGTGAAGCCCACCATGTTGAACAGGATGTCCTCGAACGTCTTCGGGTAGAAGAGCGGCTTTCCCGTGCTCCCGCCGGAGCGCCAGTACTCGCAGATCGCCGCGCCGTCGAGCGTGCAGAACTCCCCGTAGAACTGTTCGTCCGACATCGCCCGGAGCCGGTCCTTGGTCAGGACCGGGATCTTGGACCATTCCTCCGGGTCGTCGAGCCTGTCGATGTCGATTCCTTCCAGGCGCGGGCGCCAGAAGGACGACCGCCGGGCGCGCTCCACGGCGATGCGCTTGCGTCTGCTCTGGAGGCCCGCGATCTCTTCCGGGCTCTCCGGGATGCAGAGCGGCAGGCCGGCGTAAATGTCCGGGCGGTCCTGGGCCAGAGTCTCCAGGGCGCTCATTCCGCAGCATCGCTCCCGAGATAGCCGAGCCCGCCGATCCAGCGCTCCTGGCCGGCGTATGTGTCGGGAAGCCGTCCGGACGCCTCGGCTTCGGCCATGGCGGCGAGACGGCGAGTCTTTTCCGGGGTCGCCTCCGGTATCTCGTCGAGGCTGTCGCCGATCATCCGGGCGTAGTCCTCGCCCACCGGGCACACGTCCTGGCACCGCCGGCAACCGCTGATAACGCCGGCGCCGCGCAAAATGCTTTGCCACAGGTTGAAGCTGGTCTCCGAGCGGATCATGTCGAGCCTGGCCGCGTCGTCCGGCGCTTCCAGGATGTCGCCAAGATGATCGGCGAGTTGCGAAAAACCGTGCGGCGACCGGTAGCGGTCGCAGGCAGGCCAGTCGCGCTCCCAGTGCCCCACCACGTCGCCCGGGCAGGCGGTCAGGCAGCGGCCGCATTCGGGGCCGAGGCACAGCGCCTCCTCCCGTCGTCCGTCGGTCTCGCAATCGAGGGAGCACATCACCGCGGTGACCAGGACGCGCGGGCCGAACTCCGGGGTGATGAGCTGCAGGTTGAGGCCCAGGGTGCCGAGCCCCGCCTCGACCGCCGCGTGGGTCAGCGACAGCACCGTGGTCATGTGCTGGTTGCGGTCGCCGCGGTAGAGCCAGGGGTCGGCGTGGGTCGGCGGGATGATGATCGCCGGGTAGCCGTTGTCCTCCAGCCAGAAGACGAGTTCGAGCGACGTCTCCTCCAGCATGGTGAGGACGAGCTCGTCGTTGTAGTACTTGTGCCGCTCGTCCCAGCGCGCGATCCGGGTGGTGCCGGCGGAATAGCGTTTGGCGAGCACGATCACCCGGCCGCCGTCGTGCTCGGTGATGTCCCTGGGGCGGCGCGGGTCGCGCGGATCGGGCGGGTGGACGTCCATCACCGCGCCGTCCGCGATCCCGACGAGATCGGCGCCGAGCGCCCTCGCCTTCGCCTTGATCGCGTCCGCGTCGAGCGGGGTCTGGAATACTCCGACCATCTAGCGCTCCGCCGCACCCGTCTCGCGCTCGCGCTGCAACGCCTTGAACGCCTGGAGCTGGCGCGCGACGATGCCCTTGTAGCCCTCGGGCCCGACCCAGCGCACGTTCCAGTCGTTCAGCCCGTCGACCTCGGCGCCCGACTTGCGCGCCTCCTTGAACGCGCCGGCCTTGGCGACCTTCTCAGGCGTCTTCTCGGGGATGACCTTCTGAAGCGGGGCGAGAAATGCGTGGTAGTCGTTGCCGACCGGGCAGACCGCGAGGCAGCGGGGACAATCGCCGAACGAACCGACGACCCTGAGCAATCCCTGCCAGAATCCGTAGATTTCCCGGTCGGCGATCAGGCGCCGCCTGGTTTCCCCGTCGGAGACCAGGAAATGCTCCCAGAATTTCAGAATAGTCGTGAACCCGAACTCCTGCGCCTCGGTCGCGCAGGCGCGCTTGTCGATGCCGAAATGACGGACCGCGTCGGACGGGCAGGAATAGAGGCAGCGGCTGCAGCTCTCGCCGATGCAGACCTGCTCGGTCATCGGCTTGTCGGCCTCGAGCTCGCACTCCGTCAGCACACCCGTCAGGTAGATCCTCGGTCCGAACTCGGGCGTCAGGATGTTGACCTCGAGCCCGAACGTGCCGAGCCCGGCCTCGATCCCCAGATGCCGGGTCGAGAGCCGCCCGTAGCTGGCGCGCTTGTAGCTCCAGTCGGTCTCCTGCGCGGCGGTCACGAAGCTCGGATGGCCGTCCCGTTCGAGCGCGTCGACGAGGCGATAGGCGATCCGGTCCATCCGTCTCAGCACCAGCATGTCGATATACTGGACCGGCACGTTGGTCTTGCAGCGGAACGCGCCGACCGGAATGCGCTGCGCGATCGCGACGACGCTCTTGACGTGCGGCGAGATCCTCTCCGGCGTCTGCGGGAAGAGCGGGTCGGGCGGAAACGCGTTGAGGACGGAGGCGTCGGCGATCCCCACCAGATCCGCGCCGAGGTCCTTCGCCAGGGCCTTTACTTCGGTTGCGTCCATCGACTCCCCGCCGGACCGTCAACGGGCGTCAAACTGGCATAGGGGGCAGTTGCGGGCAAGGCGGGGCGGCGCGTTGCCCGGACGCCATGCGGGGCGTATGTAGGTGCGATGAGTTCGATGTTCGCCGAACCCGGGCCGCCCGGCGCCATGCCGGGATTCGAGACCGGCGGCACCGCCTCGGTCGACCGGGCGGCCGGCGATCTTCGGCGCGGGCTGCCGGTGATTTTCGCCGAGCGCGGGGACGCCGGCGGCATTCTGGCGTTTGCGGCGGAGCTGATCTCGGCACCCCGGCTCGGGGCGTTGCGGCGGCTGGCCGGGCGGGAACCGGACCTGGCAATCACCCATAACCGCGCCGCCACCCTGAAGATCCGCCTCTACACGCCGGACGTGATCCGCATCCCCGTCCCCGAGTGGCTGTCGATCGAGGCGCTGGCAAGCCTCGCGGATCCGGCGGCCGACCTTGCCCAGCCGCTGCGCGGCCCCTTCGAGGCGCGGCGCGAGCCGGTGCCGGCGGGCGTCGTGGCGTCGGTGCGGCTCGCCAAGATCGCGCGTCTCCTGCCGGCGACGGTCGCCGTCGAGGTGGAAGACATCGCCGCCGCTCTGGGGGCCGAAAAGGCGGATATGCTTCGGGTCGGACCGTCCGAGGTCATGGCCTACGACGTGGCCGCCTCGCACCGGCTGGAGCGGGTAACGGCGGCGCAGGTGCCGCTCGAAGGGGCCGAGGGCGCGCGCATTCATGCGTTCCGCCCGCGCGACGGCGGCACCGAGCATTTCGCGATCGCGATCAACGACCCTCCCCCGCCCGGCCCGGTGCTGGCGAGGCTCCATTCGGAGTGCTTCACCGGCGATCTGCTGGGTTCGCTCAAATGCGATTGCGGGCAGCAGCTGCGCGGCGCTATCGAACAGATATCGGCCGACGGGGCCGGCATCCTCCTGTATCTCGCCCAGGAAGGCCGGGGCATCGGGCTGATCAACAAGCTCCGCGCCTACGCCCTGCAGGACCTCGGCTTCGATACCGTGGAGGCCAACGAGAGGCTCGGCTTCGATGCCGACGAACGCGTGTTCCTGCCGGCCGCGGAGATGTTGCGCAGGCTCGGCTATTCGTCGGTGCGGCTGATGACCAACAACCCCGACAAGGTCGAGGCGCTCGCCCGCTTCGGAATCGAAGTCGCCGAACGGGTGCCGCACAGCTTCCCCTCGAACGACCACAACGCCTTCTACCTGTCGACCAAGGCGGAGAAGAGCGGGCACTTGTTGTAGTCGAGCGATTCTCTCGACGGGCTCGCCGTCATGGGCCGGGGCAAGCGCGACGACGTAACGCGGCCATGAGTTCTCACCCGGACGGCGCCACGCCGACTTGGGGAAGGCTCCTTATACTTTTTGACACATGACATAGGTCATATTACGATTTGTCACGATACAGAGCTTCAGGAGTCGGGCGTTGCGTCGGTTCATGGAGCGAGGCGACGCGCGGCGCATTCACCCGGAGCATCGCGACACCGTACGCGACATTTTGGTGCGCCTTAACGCGTCCGCAAACCTGGATGATATGGACCTGCCCGGCTTCCGCCTACATCGCCTGAGGGGCGAATATGCCGGGTTCTGGTCGGTAACGGTCCGCGCCAACTGGCGGGTGATTTTCCGGTTCCGGGACGGCCATGCCGCCGATGTTGACTATCTGGACTACCATTAGGAAGGCAATCGTCATGCTCATGCACGACCCTCCCCATCCCGGCGCCTTCATCCGATGCCAGTGCCTCGAACCCCTCGGGCTGACGGTCACCGAAGCGGCACAGGGGCTCGC
>JAPPHW010000117.1:4484-5437 GCA_028820945.1 Defluviicoccus sp. | reverse complement strand
ATCTCCAGCCCGCCGCCCTCGTAGATCCAGTGCAGCATGCGCTCGGAATCCATGGATCCGGCGTAGCCGCCGAACAGGACTGTCGTCTTGTCCTTGCCCCAGTCGTACCCCATCCAGGTATGGCCCGCTTCGGCCACGCCCTTGGCGACGGCGCTGCGCACCTCGAGCCCCTTGGACAGCTGGCCGGACGGGAAGACGCGCACCTTGACGCGGCCTTCGGTCAGGAAGTCGATCTTCTTGGCGACCGCCTCGGCGCCGATCTTCATCAGCGGCCCGCCGCCCCAGCTCGCGGCCATTTTCCACTTGCTCTCGTCGGCGCCCAGAGCCGGCTGCGCCGCCGTGACGGCGAGCGCGCACACGGCCGCCGCGGCCGCCCAACTGCTGATTCGATTCGGTATCATGACGTGCTCCTCCCGGTGTTGGTTCGGAATTTTCTCTACTGACGCGGGTTCCCGAGCGCCTCGATGGCCCGGTCCATGTCTTCGCCGGTCAACTCCCAGTCGTTCTCCAGATTGGCCACCACGGACCGCATGAAACCGTCGCAAAGCGCCAGGGCCTTCGCGTCGTCGTCCAGATGGTCGGCCAGCAATGCCAGGGAAAGCTGACTGGGCCCCGGGCCCTCGTAGGTCCATTCGAACCCCGTCCTGGTGAACCGCTTGAGGTCGTAACGGCGTTCCAGCGGGTCGCCGTCGACCAGCACCACGAGTCCGTCGATGGTCCGGGATCCGGAATAGACCTTCATCGCGCCGCCACACTGATATATCTCTGGTATGCTATTCGCGCCGGGGCCGGTTGTAAAGCTGGCCCGCGTCGGGGAATCCCGTGCCAGCCCGACCATGGCGCGTCCCTCGATACGGCGCTGTGGGGGGGGGGGGGGGGGGGGGGGGGGGGGGGGGGGGGGTTATATTATAATAAAAAAAAAGCCAGGGCGGGCCCCCCCCCCGCCAGCCCAA
>JAPPHW010000117.1:0-4474 GCA_028820945.1 Defluviicoccus sp. | reverse complement strand
CGGCCGGCTGCCGCGGCCCCGCTTCGTCGCTGGGGGCTTTACTTTTTTTAATATCACCACCCCCCATCCTGCCCGCCCCGCCCGACAGCGCCGTATCGAAACGGACGGGCTACCCGCCGGCCGCGCGTGCCGGCGATACGGTATCCAGGGTCGCGCGGGTGAACTCTTCCACGTAGTCGATCAGCCGGTCCGAGGCCCGTCCCGCCGCTTCCGGGTCGCCTTCGGCGATGCGCCGCGCGAGATCGGCGTGCAGCCTGGCGCAGAGGGGCAAGTCGGCCGCCGCCTTGTAATGCATGTACCAGAAGCGCCTGGACAACCCGTGCGTCTGGCTCATCGCGCGGCGCGCGTACTCGTTGTGCGACGCCTCTACCTCGAGCCGGTTGAGCGCCTGGTCGTGGCGCAGGAACGCGATGTCGTCGTTGTCGCGCGACGCCCTCTCCATGCCGTCGGCGATTTGCAGGAACTGGAGCCTCTCCTCCTCCGTGCGGCGGAGCGCGCCGGTGCGCGCGATCAGCCGCTCGAGCTCCCGCCGGACCTCCAGCAGCAGGAGCTGGCTGCGCGGGTTGATCTCGGAGACGAGAATTCCCTTGCGCGGCAGGATGACCACCAGCCCTTCGCGCGCGAGACGCTGCAGCGCCTCGCGGATCGGCGTGCGGCCGAACCCGAGATCGGCGGCAAGCGCGCTTTCCGAGAGCACCGCGCCCGGTTCCAGTCGCAAGGTGACGATGGATTCTTCCAGACGTTCGTATGCCTGGTCCGTGAGGGTGGCGCGCTTCATGCCGTCACGGCGCGCGCGGGCTAGATCTGGCGGCGCTTCTCGACCATAGACGCGAAGGTCTCGTACTCGCTGTCGTCCACGCCGTAGCTGTGATCGTCATCCGGAAACGCGCCTTCTCTCACTTCCTTCGCGTACTGCGAAATCCCATTCACCGCGACCTCGGTCAGATTGGCGTATCGCTTGGTGAATTTGGGCTTGAAGTCGGTGAACACCCCGAGCAGATCGTAGCACAGGAGTATCTGCCCGTCCGTCCCGGCTCCCGCGCCGATCCCGATGGTCGGGATTTCCAGCTGTTCGGATATCAGCCTGGCGATCCTGGCGGGCACCGCCTCGAACTCCAGCATGAAGCAACCCGCGTCCTCGATGGCGAGCGCGTCCTCCAGGATCTTCATCGCGGCGTCCGCCGTCCGGCCCTGGATCCGGAACCCCCCGAACACCGCCACCGTATGGGGCGTCAGGCCGATATGGGAGGCGGTCGGAATACCGGCGTCCACCAGCGCCTTGAGGACATGCGCCTGGCTCTTGCCGCCCTGCGGCTTGACCGCGTCGCACGCCGCTTCCTGCATGAACCGGGTCGCGTTGCCGAGCGCCCGGTCGACCGTGTGGTAGCTCTGGTAGGGCATGCAGCCGAGCACGAAGGTGTTGGGCGCCCCCCGTCGCACCGCCTGGCCGTGCATGATCATCATGTCCATCGTCGCGGGTATGGTGTTGGGATGCCCGTGGGCGATCATCGCCAGGCTGTCGCCGAGCACGGCGACGTCGACGCCGCCCATCTCCGCCCATTGCGCCGAGGTATAGTCCGGCACGGACATGTAGACCATCTTCTCGCCGGTCGCCTTGGACCCGCGGATCTCGGTGATGGTCCGCTTCTTGCGCACCGCTTCGTTCGTCTCCGCCATGACGCTCGGTTCCCATTGATCTATCTGTGATATATTAGATTGATTGTGCTGGAGCGTGCAAAATCCGTCAACGTCGCCGGCGGAGTCCGCCGCCGCGGGACAGCGACCGGGGATTCGGGAGGAGAGGCTGGGCGATGCCCAACAACATTCGCGCGATGCTCACCGTCGTGGTCGTGCTGATCGCCGGCGGCGCCTTCTGGTTCGAACACGAGGCCGGCGAGGACTTTCTGAAGTGGCTCGCCGCCGGCCTCGGCGTCTTCATGGTGTTCGCCGTGTGGCTGTTCCCGGAAACCGCGGGGAAAGCCGACGATCCCGATTGAGCGCCGTCGCCGGCGCGGGCGCCCTCAGCGGTCTTCCCAGCGCGGCTCGCGCTTTTCGAGGAAGGCGTCGATCCCTTCCTCGGCGTCGCGGGCGAGCATGTTGCGGGTCATCGCCTCGCTCGCGGTCCTGTAGGCGTCCGCGAATCCGGCCTCCACCTGCCTGTAGAACGCCTCCTTGCCGATGGCGATGGTGAGCGCCGATTTCTCCGCGATGCGCCGCGCGAGCCTGTCCGTCTCCGCTTCCAGCGCCTCCGGCGCGACGACGCTGTTGACCAGCCCGTAATCCGCCGCCGTCTCCGCGTCGATGGGATCGCCGGTCAGCAGCATCTCCATCATCCGCTTGCGCGGCACGTTGCGGCTGATCGCGACCATCGGCGTCGAGCAGAACAGGCCGATCTCGACGCCCGGGGTCGCGAATTTCGCATCGCTGGAGGCCACCGCGAGATCGCAGCTCGCCACCAGCTGGCAGCCCGCCGCCGTCGCCGTTCCCTGCACCCGGGCGATCACCGGCTTGGGCAGGCGGATCAGCGACAGCATCAGCTTGCCGCTCTCGCCGAACAGCGCCGCCACGGCCTCCTTCGACGGGTTCGCGCGCAGCTCCCGCATGTCGTGGCCGGCGCAGAAGGCGGGGCCGTTGGCGCCGATCACCAGCACGCGCACCGAAGGCTCCGCGGCGATCGAGTCGATCTCCGCCTGGAGCGCCGCCATCGCCGCGCTCGACAGCGCGTTGCGCGCCGCCGGGCGGTTGAGCACCAGCGTCGCGATGCCGTCCGCGTCGCGTCTCAGTACCGGCGCGTCGTTGCTTGCCGCGTCGTGGGACAGGGTGGCTGCCATCGGGCGGTCCCCAATATCGATCCGGCGCCAATCTGGCGCGGCCAGGGGCGCGAGGCAAGGGCGGCGGAGGCCCGGCTCGTCATTTCGACCGGAGCGTCGCCGGGCGCGCAGGTCTCTGGTCGACATGCCGACAGGGGAGACGGCGGCGATTACCGTAACCTAATACGCCTCCATAAATACCTGCCCCCCAACGCCTTTCCGACATTGACAGTGCGAAATCTTCTGCGATACTCGCGCGCCGTTCCGCGCTGGCGGACGGGATTCTACGGGCGGGGCAGACGATGCGCACCTATTCCGCGAAACCGGCGGATGTCGAGAGCAAGTGGTATCTGGTCGACGCCGACGGGCTGGTCGTCGGCAGGCTGGCCGCGGTGGTCGCCCGCATGCTGCGCGGCAAGCACAAGCCGATCTTCACGCCGCATATCGATTGCGGCGACAACATCGTGGTGGTTAATGCGGAGAAGATCCGGCTGACCGGCCGCAAGCGGGAGCGGAAGACCTACTACCGCCATACCGGCTACCCCGGCGGGATCAAGAGCACCACGCCGGAGAAGATCCTGGCCGGCGCCCATCCCGAGCGGGTGGTCGAGAAGGCGGTGCAGCGGATGCTTCCCAAGGGCCCTCTGGGCAGGAAGCAGTTCGGCAAGCTCCGGGTCTATGCCGGGCCCGACCATCCGCACGACGCGCAGCAGCCCGAGACGCTCGACGTCGCCGCGCTCAACCCGAAGAACGCCAGGAGCAGGTAATGGCAGACCAGGACGCACCGACGCTCGGCGACGTGATGCCCGAGGGGCTGACGGCGGGGGCCGAGCCTCCGCCCGAGACGGCGCCGGTCTACGAGCGCAAGGTCGACGCGCAGGGCCGCTCCTACGCCACCGGCAAGCGCAAGAACGCCGTCGCCCGGGTGTGGATCAAGCCGGGCTCCGGGCGGATCACCGTCAACGGGCGCGAGGGCGAGGCCTATTTCGCGCGGCCGGTGCTTCAGATGCTGCTCACCCAGCCCTTCCTCGTCGCCGACCGCGACAACCAGTACGACGTCTGGTGCACGGTCAAGGGCGGCGGGCTTTCGGGCCAGGCCGGCGCGGTGCGCCACGGCATCTCGCGCGCGCTCATCCATGCCGAGCCGGCGCTGCGGCCGATCCTCAAGCGCGGCGGGTTCCTCACCCGCGACGCCCGCGTGGTCGAGCGCAAGAAGTACGGCAAGCGCAAGGCGCGACGAAGCTTCCAGTTCTCGAAGCGCTAGCCCGGACCGCCTTCCCGCCCTTCGATACGCGGCTTCGCCGCTACTCAGGGTGAGGGTATGGTTAGGCGGGGAAAGAAAATTCCTCATCCCGAGTAGGCGCAAAGCGCCGTATCGAGGGACGCATCGCCGGAGGTGATGCCATGGCGAGCACAGCCAACGCCGTTCGGACCGCCATTCTCGGCGCGAGCGGCTATACCGGTGCCGAGCTGGTGCGGATCCTGCTGCACCACCCGTCGGTCGAAATCCGCACGCTCACCGCCGACCGCCACGCGGGCAGGCCGTACGACGCGGTGTTCCCGCAATTCGGCGGGCGCGGCCTGCCCGGCCTGGTGCGTATCGAGGATGTCGACTGGGACGCGCACGACCTGGTCTTCTGCTGCCTGCCGCACGGCACCACGCA
>JAPPHW010000400.1 GCA_028820945.1 Defluviicoccus sp. | reverse complement strand
TTCACCCGGAAATCGTAGACGTGGAAATAGTTCCCCTTGGTGGCAAGCGCGACCAATGACATGGCGTCCTCCTCCCGGTGTTTCCCGCAGCGAGACTAGCCCATTTCCGCGCCGGTTCGAACGCCCGCTTGTTGACACTCCCGGCGGGCCGCCCCTAGGGTTTTCGCGCCCATCGGCACGGGGGAAGGCGCGGTGCTGCTGAAGAACCACTGGTATGTCGCGGCGTGGTCGGAGGATGTCGGCCGGACGCCGCTCGGCCGCGTGCTGCTCGGCGAGTACGTGATGCTGTTCCGCGGGCTCGACGGGACACCGGTCGCGCTGGAGAACCGCTGCGCGCACCGCAACCTGCCGCTGTCCGAGGGCCGGCTGATCGGCGACCAGGTCGAGTGCGGCTATCACGGGCTGGTGTTCGGCCGCGACGGGGTCTGCATCCACGTTCCGGGGCAGGAAGAGGTGCCGGGCTGGGCCAAGGTCAGGTCCTACCCCGTCGCCGAGCGCGGCGGCTGGGTGTTCGTCTGGATGGGCGATTCCGAGCTTGCCGACCCCGCGTGCGCGCCGGACTACCACGCCGCCGTCGCCGATCCCGACTGGTACGCCGTCACCGGCCAGGCGCTGGTCAAGGGCGGCTACCGGCTGGTGCTCGACAATCTGCTCGACCTCTCGCACCTCACCTACGTCCATTCGTCGACCACCGGCAACCGCGCGCTCGCCGAGGAGGCGACGCTGATCGTCGAGGACGGCGACGATTTCGTCCGCGTCACCCGCTGGATGGAGGGGATCGAGCCCGCGCCCGCTTTCGTCGAGTACACCGGCGACGACGGGCCGATCGACCGCTGGCAGGTCTCCAAGTTCATGCCCCCCGCCTATATCGACATCTGCAACGGCTCGACCCCGGCCGGCGAGGGGCTGCCGCAGGAAGAACGCCCGGCGAGCCAGGGGCGCTGGGGCTTCGTCGTCTACCACGCGCTGACGCCCGAGACCGCGACCACCACCCACCAGTTCTGGGCCGTCGCCAGCCGCCGCTCGATGGTGCCGGCCGACATGGAGTCGACCTTTCACGAGCAGATGCAGGGCGTGCTCGCCGAGGACCTCGCGGTCTACGAGGCGCAGCAGCGGGCGATCGACCTCGACCCGGAGATGAAGGGCGAGGACGTCAACCCGCGCGGCACCATCCCGGCCGACGACGCGCTGCTCCGCATGCGCCGCATGATCCGCCGGCTCCACGGCGAAGAGCGGCGGGCGTGACCCGGGACCTCCCGGATCTCGATCACGAGCGTTTCCTGCGCCTGACCTTCGCGCTCGCCGAGCGGTCGCGTGCCGAGGGCAACCATCCCTTCGCCGCGATCCTGGTGGGGCCCGACGGCGAGGTCCTGATGGAGCAGACGAACGCCTTCGGCATCGAGGGCGATTCCACCGGCCACGCCGAGCGCGTGCTGATGACGCGGGCCTCGATCGCCCACGGCGCGGATTTCCTCGCCCGCTGCACCATGTACGCCAACGCCGAGCCCTGCGCGATGTGCGCCGGCGCCGCCTACTGGGCGGGGATCGGCCGGGTGGTGCACGGGATGAGCGAGAAGGCGCTCAAGGCGCTGATCGGCCCGCACCCCGAGAACCTCACCCTCGACCTCCCCTGCCGCGAGGTGTTCGCCGCCGGCCAGCGCGAGGTCGAGGTCGTCGGGCCGCTGCTGTCGGAGGAGTCGGCGCGGGCGCATGAGGGGTTCTGGTAGGATTCGCCTCCGGGTATATTGAATCCCTCCGAAATCGACCGTAGCTTGGTAAGCATGTCGAAGCGCAAGAAGACGGCGCCACCGATGCCGGACGTGCCTGGCCGCCCCGAGGATTGGCGCGAACAAATCAAGGCAGACCTCGCGGCTCAAGTGGAAGCCGGGGCGACGCTCTACGGTTTCCGCCCGGATGGGACTTGGATCGCGCGGACCAAGGACGGGGACCGGGTGATCCGGCGGCCAGAGAAGAAGTCAGCCTGATCCCAACCGCCGGCGCTTCCTGTCATGCCGACGCTCTACGTTGTCGCCGGCCCCAACGGGTCGGGCAAATCGACCCTGACGCGCACAGCGCGGTTTCACGAGACAGAAGTGATCGACCCCGATGCGATCGCGCGCGGCATGGCGTCCGGCACGCTCGTAGAGGCGGGACGCGAAGCGGTCCGGCGGCGGCGGGCGGCGCTCGCAGCAGACAGGGCGCATCTGGTGGAAACCACCCTTGCCGGTTCCGGAGTCATCCTCCACATGAACGCTGCTCGGACCGCCGGTTTTCGGATCGAGTTGCACTACGTATCCCTGGACTCTCCCGATCAGACGCTTCTCCGCATCGGAACCCGCGTCGCGCAGGGCGGCCACGATGTCCCGGAACACGACGTGCGGCGTCGCTTCGCGCGGTCGCTGGCGAACCTCCCTGCCGCGATTGCCCGGGCCGACGAGGTACACCTATACGACAACACCGACTCTGACTTGCCCCACCGCGAGGTCGCCATCCTCATCGCCGATGAGTGGTGGACCGCCGAAATTCTTCCGGACTGGGCTGCTGCGGTCGCAGGCACGCCGCCTCCGCGCGGCTGACCCGGTCTCGCGATGTCGCCGCGAACGGCAAACGGAACGAAAGGACTCAGAATGAATCTGCTCCAAGGACACCGCGCGGCGGTCACCGGCGGCGGGTCGGGGATCGGGCGCGCGATCGCGCTCGGCTATGCCGAACAGGGCGCCGAAGCGGTTGTCATCGACATCGACGGCACGGCGGCCGGGGCGGCGCGGGACGAGATCGCGGACGCCGGACACGCGGCGCACGCGGTGACGCTCGACGTGCGCGACCGCGCCGCCTGCGTGGAGGCCGCGAAGGAGATCGAAGGCTCCATCGGCCCCATCTCGATCCTGGTCAACAACGCCGGCATCAACCGCCGCAACCCGGTGACCGGCGACGCGGAGACGGTCGCGGGCGACTGGGACGACATCATGCGGGTCAATCTCGACGGCGTGTTCAACGTCACCCGCGCCTTCCTCGACCAGCTCCGCGCCAGCAAGGGGCGGGTGGTCAATATCGGCTCGATCCAGTCCTTCGTCCATGTCAGGACGCCGAACAGCATCGCCTACACGACCTCCAAGCACGGCGTGCTCGGCTTCACCCGCGCGCTCGCCGCCGAGCTCGGCAGGGACGGGGTGCGGGTCAACGCGGTCGGCCCCGGGCTGATCGAGACCCCGCTGAACGCCGCCGCCAGGGCGCGCAACCCGGAGCTCGTGCAGCTTTTCCTCGACCACACGCCGCTTGGGCGGACCGGCAAGCCCGAGGACATCGTCGGCCCCGCGATCTTCCTCGCCTCCGACCTCGCGGGATATGTCACCGGCGGCATCGTCATGGCCGACGGGGGGTACCGGGCGATCTAGGCGGTCCCCATATTCCCCCGCCTCACTCCGCCGCCGGGACTTTCTCCCGCACGTCGTCCTCGACCAGATGCGGCTTGTGGGCGCCGTGCGAGACCGCGCCGGTTATCAGCGTCTTGGGCCGCTTTACCGTCGCCGGGTCGGCCGCCTCCAGCCCGACCGGGCGGGTGCCCTTGACGGTCACCCGGTCCATGATGCGAACCTGCGGCCAGTAATCGTGCACCGCGTAGTGCTGGACCGAGCGGTTGTCCCACATCGCGAGCGTGTGCGGCCGCCAGTGCAGCCGGTACTGGAGCTCCGGGATCAGCGCCTGGTGGAACAGGGTGTCGAGGAGCGAGGCGCTCTCGCGCTCGTCCATGTCCTTGATGCGGATGGTGAATTGCGGGTTGACGAACAGCACGCGGCGCCCGGTCACCGGGTGGACGCGCACCACCGGGTGGGTCATCGGCGGGTAGATCGCCTCGAACTTTTGCAGCTCCCTGCGGTCCTCGGGCGTGTCGTCGAAGATCGCCTTGAAGGGCTTGATGTCGTGGATCGCCTCGAGCCCGTCGATCAGCGCCCGCATCCGCTCGCTCAGCCCGTCATAGGCCGCCGACATCGAGGCGAACACCGTGTCGCCGCCGACCTCGGGCACGACCTTGGCGCAGAGCGCGGTCGCCATCGGCGGCGCGGCGCGGAAGGTCTCGTCCGAGTGCCACACGTCGGTCCCGAAGGGCGGTGTATCGGCGTCGTTCTCGAAGCGGATCAGCGTGGGCGTGTCCTCGACATGCGGCGCGAAGGGGTGCACCGAGAGCTCGCCGAACCGCTCGCCGAATTCCATCAGCCGGTCCGAGGTGATGACCTGGTCGCGGAAGATCAGCAGCTGATGCTCGGCGAGCCCGTCGTGGATCGCGTCGCGGGTCCCGTCGTCGAGCGGCTTGGCGAGGTCGATGCCCTCGACCTCGGCGGCCAGGTTGGCGCCCACCTTGCGGAAGCTTATGCCCATCGCGGCCTCCCCGGTTTCCCGCCCCGAGATTAATGTCCCGTTCCGGCAATTTCCAGACGCCGCGGCCCCCTCACCCCGGCCCTCTCCCCACGGGGGAGAGGGAGACTCGCCTGCCGACCCCTCCATATCTTCCCCCCTCCCGCTTGCGGGAGGGGCCGGGGGAGGGCGGGCGTCAGTCGGCCAACAGCGCCGGCATGATCAGGGTCAGCGTCGGGAAGGCGATGATCAGCACCACCCGGACCGCGTCGGAGGCGAGGAACGGGATGACGCCCTTGAAGGTCTCGATCATCGGCACGTCGCGCGCCATAGAGTTGATGACGAACACGTTGAGCCCGACCGGCGGGGTGATCAGCCCGACCTCGACCACGATCAGGGTGATGATCCCGAACCAGAGCTTGGTCTCCTCGGGGCCGAGGCCGAAATCGAGCCCGGCGACGATCGGCCAGAAGATCGGCACCGTGAGCAGGATCATCGAGAGCGAATCCATCACGAAGCCCAGCACGAGGTAGAGCGCGATCATGCCGAGCAGCACGACCAGCGGCGCGAGGCCCGAGTGCTGGAAGTAATCGGCGGCGAAGATCGGCAGCTGCGAGAAGCCGAGGAAGGCGTTGAACACCGCCGCGCCGAGCAGGATCAGGAAGATCATCGCGGTGGTCTGCGCGGTGCCGAGCAGCGCGTCGATCGTCCCTTCGAGGCGCATCCGCCCCTTGGTGACCGCGATCAGGAAGGTGCCGACCGCGCCGACCGCGGCGGCCTCGGTGGGGGTGAATATCCCGACATAGATCCCCCCCATCACCAGGAGGAAGATCACCAGCACCGGCCAGATGTCGACCAGCGCGGCCCATTGCGCGGACGCCGCCGCCTTGATGCCGGCCGGCCCGGCTTCCGGGTTGACCCGGACGACGATCGCGATGGCGAGGATGTAGCCGATCGCCGCCAGCACGCCCGGGATGAAGGCCGCCTGGAACAGCGTGGCGACATTGGCCTCGACCATCACCGCATAGATGATCAGCACGATCGAGGGCGGGATCAGGATGCCGAGCGTGCCGCCGGCGGCGAGCGC
>JAPPHW010000195.1 GCA_028820945.1 Defluviicoccus sp. | reverse complement strand
CCCGACGCCGGATGAAGCTCGCCACCCTGCTCGCGCAGAACGCGCGGCGCTATCCGGACAAGGTCGCGCTGGTCTGCGGGGACCGGCGGCTGACCTTCGCCGAGCTCGACGCGCGCGGCGACCGGCTGGCCAACGCGCTCGCCGCGCGGGGGGTCGTCTGCGGCGACCGGGTCGCGATCACGATGCCGAACGGGATCGAGCTGGTCGAGGCGATGGCGGCGATCCTCAAGCTCGGCGCGCTGATCGTGCCGCTCTCGACCCGGCTCGCCGCGCGGGAGATTGCCTATATCCTCGGCCACTGTGAGCCGGGGGCGGTTCTCTACAGCGAGGGCATGCGGCCCGCCGTCGCCGCCGCGCTCGACGGGCTCCCGGAAATACCCCGGATCGTCGTCGGCGCCGCGGAGGCGGGGGAGGAGGGGTTTCCCGCGTTCCTCGAGTCCGGCGCCGCGGCGCCGCCGCCCGCCCCGCCGGCCGCGTCCGACGACTGCATGATCGCCTATACCTCGGGCACGACGGGACGGCCCAAGGGCGCGGTCGCGACCAACGCGAACCTGATCGTGGCTGCGCTCGCCAACGTGGCGGAGTGGGAGTTGAACGAGCGCGACGTGGTGCTGGCGACCACCGCGATGGCGCACCGGACGGGGTTGAGCCGGCTCGCCAACGCGATCGCGGTCGGCTGCCGCCTCGTCATGCAGCCGCGCTTCGACGCGGCCGACGCGCTGTCGCTGATCGAGCGCGAGAAGGTGACCGTCGCGGGCGGCGTTCCCACCGTTTTTCGCATGATGACGCCCGAGTTCGAGAAGCGGCCGGAGGCGGCTTCCTCGCTCCGCCTGATCGTCGCCACCGGCGAGGTGTTCCCGGTCCCGGTCAAGGAGCGCCTGCGGGCCGCGATCCCGCATGTCGGGCTCTACACCTTCCTCGCCCAGACCGAGGCGGGCTACATCGCCGCGCTGCGCCCCGACGAGCAGCAGGCGCGTCCGCACGCGACGGGCCGGCCGATCTTCGGCGTCGAGGTCCGCGCGGTCGGCGCGGACGGGAACGACGTGCCCCGGGGCGAGCCGGGCGAACTGCTGGTGCGCTGCGGCGAGCCCGGCCGCGCGGTCGTGATGCGCGAGTATTTCCGCGACCCCGAGGCCACCGCGGCGGCGTTCGAGGACGGCTGGTTCCGCACCGGCGACGTGGGATATTTCGACACGGACGGGTATCTCTACTTCGTCGACCGCGCCAAGGACATGATCGTGACCGGCGGGCTCAACGTCTATTCGAAGGAGGTCGAGATCGCCCTGATCGACCACGAAGCGGTGGCCGACGCGGCGGTGGTCGGCGTGCCCGACGAGGCGTTCGGCGAGGCGATCGCGGCCTGCGTCATCCTGGAGGAGGGCGGCGCGGCCACCGCGGACGAGCTGATCGAGCACTGCCGCGCGCGGATCGCGAGCTACAAGAAGCCGAGGCACGTCCACTTCTTCGACGACCTGCCCCGCACCGGCACCGGCAAGGTGATGAAGCAGGCGCTGAAGCAGCGGCTGGCGGAACTCTCCCCGGCGTGACGGGGCGGGCGTGCGCCATGTATGCCGACCACACCCCGCTCGAAGCCGCCGGCCAGGCGCTGATCGCCTTCCTGTTCCTCGGCACGGCGGCGATCAACTCGACGATGAAGGTCAAGCAGCACGCCGACCGCATCGCGGCGCAGGGCATTCCCGCGCCCTATACGGTCGTCTGGATCGGCTTCGCGATGCAGTACGCGGGCGGGATCATGATCGCGCTCGACGTCTGGACCGATACCGGCGCCGCGATCCTGATCGTCTTCACCGTGCTGGCGACCGCGATCTTCCACCGCTTCTGGGAAGTCGAGGACCCGCTCAGGCGGCACCTTCACTAGGCGTTCGTCTTCTCCAACTGCGCGATCTGCGGCGGGCTCCTGCTGCTGATCTGACGGGCGCCCTTCGATACGCCGCCGGGGGCGGCTACTCAGGGCGAGAGGTTTTCAAGGGTCCCTCATCCCGAGTAGGCGCGCCGGCGCCGTATCGAGGGACGCCCTATTCCGGCACCGGGATGTCCTGCACCTTGTTGGGGACGTCGTAGCCCTTCTGCACCGCCGGTCGGCCGGCGATGGCGACGTACCAGCGCTTGAGGTTGGAGAAGTCGGCCCAGTCGATCCGGTGCCACTCGTAGCGCGAGATCCACGGCCAGGTGGCGATGTCGGCGATCGTGTAGTCCTCGCCCGCGAGGTACTCGGTCTCGCCGAGGCGCCGGTTCAGCACGCCGTAGATCCGCTTGGTCTCGTTCAGGAAGCGCTCCTCGGCGTAGGGCGCCTTGCCCTCGTTGAAGCGGGCGAAATGGTGGGTCTGGCCGAGCATCGGGCCGACCGAGCCCATCTGCATCATCAGCCACTCCATCGCCTTCCAGCGGCCCTTCTCATCGCCCGGCATCAGCAGGCCGGTCTTGTCGGCGAGGTAGAGCAGGATCGCGCCCGACTCCATCATGGCGGTGCCGTTCTCCCGGTCGACGATGGCGGGGATCTTGTTGTTCGGGCTGATCGCCAGGAAGTCGGGCGCGAACTGCTCGTCCTTGCCGATGTTTATCGGGTGCGTCTCGTAGTCGAGCCCGAACTCCTCCAGCCCGATCGAGACCTTGCGGCCGTTCGGCGTCTGCCAAGTGTAGAGGTCGATCATTCCTGTCCCCCGGATCGTGCTATGAATGGTGGGGGCGCAACATAGTGCGCGGAGCCGGGAAGCGCGACTCCGCCGCGGTTAAGGGAGATCCGAATGGCCGAACGCGTGCTTGAGGGGAAAGTCGTGCTGATGACCGGCGCGGGGCGCGGCATGGGGCGCGAGATGTCGCTGGCGCTCGCCGAGGCCGGCGCCAAGGTGGCGATGATCGACATCGACGAGGACGTGCTGCTGGCCGCGGCGCGCGACGTCGAGGCGGCGGGCGGGCAGGGCTCGGCGCATCCCATCGTCTGCGACGTGACCGCCGCGGAGGCGGCCCGGATCGCGGTGGACCGGACGCTCGGGCGCTTCGGGCGGCTCGACATGCTGGTCAACGATGCGGTGGTCGGGCCCGAGCGCATCGGCGATCACTTCTTCCACGACCCGCCAAAATTCTGGGAGCTCGACGACGCGCTGTGGCGCCGGATGCTCGACGTCAACGTGTTCGGCCCGCAGCTCATGGCGCGCGTCGCCGTGCCCGCGATGCTGGAGGCCGGGCGCGGGCGGATCGTCAACGTGACCACCAGCCTGAATACCATGTACCGCGCCGGCGCCGGCGCCTACGGCCCGTCCAAGGCGGCGCTGGAGGCGCATACCCACATCATGGCGCACGACCTCGATGGGACCGGGGTGACCGCCAACGTGCTGATCCCGGGCGGGCCGGTGAACACGCGGATGATTCCGGCGGCGTCGGGCGTCGACCGCGACGCGCTGATCCAGCCCACGGTCATGCGCGCGCCCATCGTCTGGCTGTGCTCCGACGATTCGGACGGGGTGAGCGGCATGCGCTTCATCGCGCTCCGCTGGGACCCGGCGCTGCCGCGCGCAGAGCGCATCGCCGCCGCCGGCGCCCCGGTCGCCTGGACCCAGCTCGGCGCGCAGTCGGTGCAGCCGGATTAGGCTTCCGCCGATACGGCGCCCGATCCCGCCGCCTCGCGGACGGAGACGCCGCATGGGTGGCCGGATCACCCCCGGACTTGATCCGGGGGCCGGGCATGACGAGGGGGGGCTCACCCCACCAGATGCCGCGCGAGGAAATCGGCCATCGGCATGCGGGTGGTGTGGTAGAGGTTGTGGCAGCAGTGGATGCCGTCGGGCTCGTACTGGGTGACGATCTCGGATGCGTTGACGGCCTCGGCCTCCAGCCGCTCGGCCTGGGCGAAGGGGATCAAATCGTCCTTCATGCCGTGCTGGAGGTAGAGCGCGCACTCGATCTTCGCGGCACAATCCCCGAGGTCGATGAATTTCAGCCGCTCCTTCCCCTTCGCCGGGTCGGATTCGCCGGCGCAGTAGGTGAAGCCGTTGCGGGTGATGTCGTGCATGTCCCACCAGTAGGTCTGGAGCTCGTACAAGACGCCCCAGCAGACGCAGGCGGCGATGCGCGCATCGTGCGCCGCGCTCCGGGGCGCGTAGTAGCCGCCGAAGCTCCGCCCGAGGATGCCGAAGCGCGACGCATCGATGTCGTCGCGGGCCTGGAGCGCGTCCAGCACGGCTGAGGTGAAGCGCTCGAAATCGGGGCGGATCGGGGTCTGGAAATACATCTCGCCCTGGCCCGGCCCGTCGAAGGCGAAGGTCGCCATGCCGCGGTCGTGGCACATGCGCTCGAACAGGTAGCTCTCCTCCTTGGTGCTCTCCAGCCCGCCGATCAGCACCGCGCAGCGCGGCCGCTCCACCCCGGGCGGCTTGCGCAGGAAGCCCGGGATAACGAACCCCTCGAACGGCACGTCGACGCGCTCGGCCGGCGGGAAGAACAGCGGCGCCGCGCGGTTATAGAGCGCCACCTTCCGCTTCTGCCCCGCCTCGCGCAGATCGGGCCGCTCGAACATGTAGAACTGGGCGTAGTGGTAGTACATCGAGGCCCGCCACAGGCAGACTCCGGCGGTGATCGCGCTCCCGCCCGCCAGCGCCGTCTCCGCCATCGCCTCGTAGCGGTCGCCGATCGAGGTGACGACCTCGTACCAGTCGCCCCAGCCGGTGCAGCGCGCGAGGATCTCGTCGATGTCGGCGGCCTCCAGCCCGTCGCCGATCATCCGCCCCTTGCTGCTCTCCATCACCTCGGCGATGACGTCGGCGTGTTCGCTCATGACTCTCCTCCGCGCTGTGCGGGGAGCAGCTTAGCGCGGAGACTCTCTATCGTCCTACCCCGCCACGACCGCCATCCCCCATCCCGCAGCGGCGCCGAGCAGCACGACGAGCCACGGCGGCGCCTTCCACGCGGCGAGGAGCACGAACGCGGCGAGCGCGAGGACGAAATCGCCCGCCGACCGCACGCCCTCGGTCCACACCGGGTCGTAGAGCGCGGCGAGCAGCAGCCCCACCACGGCGGCCCCGATGCCGGGCATCGCGCGCCGCGCCGCCTCCAGCCGGGAGAGCGCGGTCCACCACGGCAGCGTTCCCGCGACCAGCAGGAAGGACGGCAGGAAGATCGCGGCTATGCAGATGAGCGCGCCCCGCCAGCCCGAGGGCGGGACCTCCATCACCGCGCCGAGATAGGCGGCGAAGGTGAACAGCGGGCCCGGCAGCGCCTGCGCCGCGCCGTAGCCGGCGAGGAAGGCGTCGCGCGTCACCCAGCCGGGTGGCAGCACCTCGGCCTCCAGCAGCGGCAGGACGACATGCCCGCCGCCGAACGTAAGCGCGCCCGAGCGGTAGAAGGAATCGGCGAGCGCCAGCCACTGCGACGGCCACGCCGCGGCGGCGACCGGGAGGAGGACGAGGAACGCGAAGAACAGCACCAGCGCGAGCGCCGGAACGATCCCCGGCCGCGCCGCCT